>JALVZI010000278.1:0-7259 GCA_027022125.1 Anaerolineae bacterium
CCCCACTCGCGCATCGAGCCGCACACCACCGCCCGCCGAAACCTTCGTTAAAAAAAAGCGAGCCGACCCCGCGCCACATAACAATTGACTCAGCGGAAATATCCGCCATAAAACTGTATCTACCTCTAATACTACCATATCTTTTTACAAATGTAAACGTCCGCCCGAAAATTTTAACAGAACATTTGTCCACCATAAAAAAACGCGCTATAATAGAACATACATTCCCGCAAAACGCTACCGGAGGGATTTATATGCCGCCTCAACCACCTAAATTGCTCGACCGAGTTCGCCAAACTCTGCGGCGAATGCACTACTCCATCCGCACCGAAGAAGCATACGTCAACTGGATTAAACGCTTCATCCTTTTCCACCATAAACGTCACCCCAAAGATATGGATGTTCCCGAAATTGAAGCCTTTCTCACCCATTTGGCAGTCAATGAAAGTGTCGCCCCGTCCACCCAAAACCAAGCCTTTTCCGCCATCCTCTTTCTGTACCGGCACGTTCTCAAACAAGAACTCCACGGCACTATCGACGCCGTGCGCGCCAAAAAAGAAGTCCGTCTGCCGGTGGTGATGAGCAAAGATGAAGTGCAACGGTTGATTACCAATCTTCCGCCTGAATACCAGTTGATTGCTCGGGTGTTGTATGGCAGTGGGTTACGGTTGATGGAAGGGGTTCGTCTGCGGGTGAAGGATATCGATTTTGCGCAGCACCAAATTATTGTGCGTGATGGCAAAGGGGGACGAGACCGCGTGACGCTGTTGCCGGACAGCCTCATCGCACCGCTGAAAAAGCAGTTGCAATACGCAAAAGCGTTGCACGAAAAAGATTTGGCGGAAGGGTACGGTGCCGTGTCCCTGCCGCACGCACTGGCGCAAAAATATCCCAACGCCAACAAAGAATGGGGCTGGCAGTTTGTCTTCCCGTCGTATAAACTTTCTGCCGACCCGCGCACCGGAGAGATACGGCGACACCACATCCACGAAAGTTCGCTGCAAAAAGCGGTACGGCGCGCTGCAAAAGCCGCCCACATCCACAAATCGGTGGGCTGTCACACCTTTCGACACTCATTTGCCACCCATTTGCTCGAAGCGGGATATGACATTCGCACCATTCAGGAACTGCTAGGGCACAAAAGTGTGGAAACCACCATGATTTACACCCACGTCATCCGGCGGGGCGCGATGGCGGTTCGTAGTCCGCTGGATGGGGGATGAGTCCCTATTCGATTTCTGTGGCGGTTCTGCCGAATGTTTGCCACAATTGTACCGCTCCGCGTTTGAAGTCGGTCGTGTACTTTCGTCGTTTCATTATCATTTCTTTTCCCAAGGAGTGTAACGGGCTTGTCTTAAACTGGGTTTTGTTAACACCTGCCGATTTTCACCCTTCGATACGCCCTGCGGGCTACTCAAGATGAAAATCGGCAAACGTTAACAGAACCTAAATTCAAATTCTGTATGCCCACCAATTGCCATTCGCTCATTCATCCGCCACAAACTGACTCATATACAAATCGTAATAAAAACCGCGCCGAGCCAGCAGTTCCGTGTGTGTACCGCGTTCCACAATTTCACCGTTATTCAACACCAGCACCACATCGGCATTGCGAATGGTGCTCAACCGGTGGGCAATCACAAACGACGTGCGCCCCACCAGCAGTTTATCCAACGCCTGCTGGATGAGTCGCTCGGTGCGGGTATCCACGCTGGATGTGGCTTCATCCAAAATGAGAATGCGCGGGTCAGCCAGTGCGGCGCGGGCGATGGACAGCAATTGCCGCTGCCCCTGCGACAGCCCGCTCCCCCGTTCACCGAGCACGGTTTCGTATTTTTGCGGCAGTCGCTCGATGAAAGTGTCGGCGTGCGCCAGTTTCGCTGCGGCGACCACCTCCGTATCGGTGGCGGATGGCTTGCCGAAACGGATATTCTCCATCACCGATGTGCTGAACAAAAATGTATCTTGCAACACAATACCAATCTGCGAGCGCAGCGATTCCAACTGCACGGAACGCACATCGTACCCGTCAATTTTCACGCTGCCGCCCGTCACATCATAAAAACGGGGAATCAGATTGATGATGGTTGTTTTGCCCGCGCCGGTCGGACCCACAATGGCGATGGTCTGTCCCGGTTCGGCGGTGAATGAAATCCCTTTCAGCACGGCTTGATTTTCCACATACGCCGCCGTCACATCCTGAAATTCCACCCGTCCGGCGATGGTCGGCAATTTGACGGCGTCGGGGGCATCCACAATGGCAGACGGCTCATCCAGCAGCCCGAAAATCCGCTCGCCGCCGGCAATTGCGCCCTGAATGTTCGTCCACAGCACAGAAATTTGCTGGATGGGCTGATTGAATCGCTGCACATACCCCAAAAATGTCACCACCACCCCCAGCGATACCGCCGTGCCGAAAAGCGTGCCGTCGCCCAGCAGCGCCATCCCACCCACGATGGTCACAATGCCCAGCGCCAAATAGCCCAACGCTTGCAGGGTTGGTGCCAGTGCGCTGGTGAACGCCACTGCCCGCACGTTGGCATCGCGGTTGGCGGCGTTAATTTCTTTAAAATGCTCGATATTTTGGTCAGCACGGTTGAAGGCTTGCACTTCGCGCACAGACGAAAAACTTTCCTGCAACTCGGCATTTACGTTGCCGATTTCCTTCCTCGTTACGCGAAAGGCTTTGCGCGCCTGCGCCGAAAACCACAGTGTGGCGATAATCATCAGTGGCAGCACCGCCATACTCAGCAGCGCAAACGGGATGCTTTTCGCCAGCATATTGTAGGCAATCCACACCAGCAGCAGCACACCGCTGGCAACATTCACCAGCGCGAAATTCAGCACCTGCTGGATGGTACTGGTATCGTTGGTGATGCGGCTCATCAAATCACCGGCTTCATTTTCGGTGAAATAGCCCAGATGCAGGCGGTGCAGATGTTTGAAAATATCCACCCGAATGTTGCGCAGCACGTGCTGACCCGCCCAGCGCATCGCGTAAAATGTGCCGCCGGTGAACAGCGCACTGCCGACATACAATCCGACCAGAATCAGTACCAGCCGTCCCAGCCCCGCCAACCGGTCGGCATCCGACAGGTTTTCGGCGGGGACGGAAAATCCGCCCAACCGGAACACGGCTTGAATGATCGTTTGGGTGAAACCCTGCGGTTCGGCGGCGAGCCAGCAGTTGGAGACAGGTTTGCTCACACCCGGCAGCGCGGCGGCAAATTTGCCGCCAAACGCGCTCGATGCGGTGGGGGTGAGATAGCAATCCACCAGTTGCCCGGTCAGTTCGGGGGCAGTAACCTGCGCCCAGGTGGCAATCACCACCAACACGGCAACCAGCACCAAAATGTACCAATAGGGTTTAAAATACTCGCCGAAACGTGCCAGCGTCTCGCTCACCCGTTTGGGTTTGCCGATGTCGCGATCCATCATTCGGCGCATATGTTGGTTTCCAAACATTGTTTTTCCTCAGGGTGATAAGATTTTCAGTTCACAGATAGAAACAGACTTCCACATCCAAATGGCATTTCTCCCCCAAATTCATCAACTGCCTTAACTGCGCTCATATTGCGTAACCGAGAATCTGATCTCCCCCGGCAAACCAAAATTAAAAACCGACATTACGCAGTTGAAACTTTTTGTGTGACTGAATTGCAGTCACAGATTTTACGAACTTTAAATGTCATTTCTGAATTTTCCGCAGGGAAATATCCGGAATCTACAACAAAGAATGGTAGATTCCCGCTTTCGTACCCGCAGGGCACAGGCGGAAATGACATTTAAAAAATTGCCGATGGTTTTTGTGATTTGGGCATACTTTTCAAAAGTTTCATTTAGTTCAAAACAAACATTACGATATGTTGGCAACAAATGCCTTTTGAGGACCGCTCTCATCCTCCCTGTACCACCCCTCCCCCAAATTGAAAAAGGAGGCAAGCCCGCTATAACACAATATCGAACGCCTGTCAAATCCCACTGCATAAGGTGAGTTTAAAGAGAACTAAATGAAACTTTTACTTTTCTCTCTTTTTTGCATCGAATTTTCACAAATTTCATAGATTTTATGTTTAAATTTGAGAAATTCGCGTTAATTTGATGCGGAAATCCGGTCAAACAAAAAGTTTCAATAAGTTTAGAATCTACCCCCATCCAGGACGGATGACCGTCCCATTCTTTTTATCTCGATTGACTATTTATGTAAAGTATAGTATAATAGTACCAGTTTTTATGTTTAGCAGAACGAAGGAGGATTCTATGTCTGCAAACCCACCGACCAACAACACCCGCCGCATCGCACTGCTGATTATCACCATTTTGATTATTGTTGCCTGCCTGCTGCTGTGGCTGATTCTGCGCGCCCGACGGCAGCCGACAAATCCGCCCTCAGCCGGTGTGCCGCCCGTCGCGGTCATCAACGGCTCATACACCGTGGATGAAGCCACGCCTTTCACACTGGATGGCAGCGGCTCCACCGGCGATATTGCCAGTTACACCTGGGATTTGGGCGACGGGCGCAGTGTGACGGGCGCAACCCCCAGCGTGTCATACGATGACGGTCCCGCCGATTACACCGTCACGCTGGTGGTTCATTCTCCCGACGGGCAAACGTCCACCGCCAGCACACAGGTGATGGTGCGCAATCTGCCGCCGGTTGCCGATGCCGGGGGTCCGTATTTCTGCCTGCCCGGCGAAACAATCCAACTGGCGGGCACGTGCAGTGACCCCAGTCCGGTAGATGACGGGCAACTCAGTTGCGCGTGGGCGGATTTCAGCGGGACAACCGTGAGTCTGCCCAATTACACCTGCCCCAACACGATGGGTGAATTTACGCTGACGCTAACCGCCACCGACAAAGACGGCGCCAGCGCGCAAGATTCAACCACACTGACCGTCACCGATGAATTGCCGACCGCCACTCCATCCAGTCCGATTGCCACTCCCACCGCCACAGCGACCCCATCCAGCCCGATAGCCACTCCAACCCCGCAACCCGGCGAAAATCAACCCCCGACCGCAGTCATCAATTTTTATCTGCGCTCGAAAAACGGGTTGCAATTCGGGTTCGACGGGAGTCAATCATCTGACCCCGACGGGCAAATTGTCAGTTACAGTTGGGATTTCGGCGATGGATCCACCGACACGGGCGCGGTAGTGGTGCACGAGTTCGCCGCGCTGGATGCGAACAATCCGTACACCGTCACGCTGGTTGTCACCGATGATGATGGTGGTATCGGTGTGGCAACAGTGCAAATTCCGTAAATTGGTTGGTTGGAGATTGGTTGTTGGAGATTGATTGAAACTCCAATTGCCAATCTCCAATCGCTATCGAATCGCCACCACCGGCGAACTCATTTCGCTGGTGAGGTAGGCTCGCGCCATATGCGGGGTGTTGTGGGCAAACCCCACACGCCCCGTGTGGTCAATCAAAATCAAACCGCCCAATCCCCCCACTCTATCACCGAGCATACTGATAGCCGCCTGCGCCGCAGCGGGCGCATACAGCCGCGAGCAGAAATCGGCGGCGACACGCGCCAACTGAATGCGGATGATACTTTCGCCGTGTCCGGTGGTCGAAACGCCGCCCAGCGCATTATCGGCAAAATAGCCGCAACCGGGCAGCGGGCTATCGCCAACACGCCCCACCGGTTTGTACAGCGTGCCGCCGGTGGATGTGCCCGCCACGATATTCCCCCGGCGGTCAATTGCCACCGCGCCGACCGTGCCCGGTTTCGCGCCGCGCACAATCTTTCCAAATTCATCGCTGGAGGTGGGCGTTTCTTTTTGCGCCAGTTTCCAGCGCGCCACTTCCCGCTCGACAATCAATTTTTCGGGGTCACACAACTCGAAGCCGTGCTCGGCGGCATACGAATCCGCCCCGTGCCCGACCATCATATTGTGCGCGCTGTTCAGCAAATGCCGCGCCACTCTGATGGGGTTCTGCAATCGCTCCACCGCCGCGACCGCCCCCACCTGCAGCGTGCCGCCGTCCATCACCCCCGCATCGAGTTGCACCACCCCGTCGCGGTTCAAGTGCGAACCAACCCCCGCATCGAAAGTCGGGTCGTCTTCCATCATGGTGACGGCACGTTCCACCGCATCCAGTGCCGTGCCGCCGCCGCGTAAAATCTCGTATCCGGCGAGCATCGCCGCGCGGCAGCCATCCAAATGCGCCTGATGTTCCTCGGCGGGAATATCCCACGCGCCGCCGTGCACAATAATTGCAATCGTCATTGATTTTCCTCCAATGTATTCTGAATGGGTAGGGGCGGCTCGTGAGCCGCCCCTACGAGTGAAGTTCAAAATGTTTTATTTTTCCAGCGCTCGCCGCAGTGCCCAATTGAGGGTATCGCCATAGGGCGCTTCGGCGGGAATGAAAAAGTCGGCAAATTGAGGCAATTCTTTCTGTGCCGAGCGGGCAAACCGTTTGACCAGCCGTTCCCGCGCGGCGAACCATTCTTTCATCACCAGCCCGAAACGGTACATCTGCACATACTGCCCCGCCGATTTATCCCACGATGCATCGGTGGCGACGGCGGCTTTCACCAACTCGTAATGGCGGGTGGGATTTTGGCGATAGGTGTCAATTGCCGATTTGACCGCTTGCAAAAATGCCGCCGCTTCCCCTTCGCGGTCGCTGATGTCCAGCCACTCATACAAATAGCCGCAGTGAGCAATTTTACCCAGCCCGCCGGTCAGCCGGGCGATGGGAATTGTGCCCAACAGCGCGGCTTCATAATCCACCAGCCCGCACGGCTCAAACCGCGACGGGATGAGCGTGAAATCGCCGCCCGCCAAAATAAGCCGCGATAGCGGTAGATTGAACGTGTTGTTGAAATACACCCGCTCCGGGTATCGCTGTGCCAGCCCAAAAAACGCGGCTTCGGTGGCTTTGCCTTCGGGGTCGCCCTGCGGTGCGGATGCCAAAATGACAAATTTGGTATTTTCATCATACGCCAGCACGCGCTCGGCGATGTCTGCCGCCAGCCCGAGATTTTTCTGCGCCACCAGCCGCCCCACCACCGTGATGAGAATCGGGTCGCCCACCGGTTCGATGCCGAAGGCTTCCAGATGGAGCAGGCGTTTCAATTCGGTTTTGACGTGCAACCGCCCCGCATCGAAATTGTGGTCGTGCCGGAGCATTGCCTGCTGCACCAGCGGGTTATCAAACAGCGGACGACCATATTTTTGCTTGCGCTGCATTTCCCGCAGCACAGACGCGTTCAGCTACGGCAGTTTTTTCCGACGATTGCACT
>JALVZI010000278.1:7269-9935 GCA_027022125.1 Anaerolineae bacterium
GGTGATGCCCGCCACCGGCAGTTTTTCGAACACATCCAAACCCTGATTCGGCACAAAAACATCGCCGACGGGTGCGCCGCCTTTTTGGGCTCGCGCCGCCGCCAGCAACTGCTCGCGGTTCATCCGCAACTCGGCGGCATATCCCCACGTGCCCGCCAAATCGCCGCTGACGGTGGTAATTTTCCCGCCCGTTTCGTGCGTTTTCAGCATTGCCGCTTTCATAAAATTCAGATGGTCGAAATGGTCAAAATAGTGGTGAAAAAGGTGCGCGCCATCCAGCCCGATGCGCCCCAGCATTTCGTATCCGTGCCCGTAAACGGGAAATCGCCCCTGATATGTGGCATTATGGATGGTAAAATGGTGCGGCACGCGCGCCAGAAAATCATCGCCGAGATAGAACGGAATCAGCCCCACGTGATAATCGTGGCTGTGTACCGTGTCGAAATTGCCCTGCCGGATATAGCCCGCCATCGCCTGCGAAACGGTGGCATACAGTTTGAACGCCATTTCGGGGTCATCGGGATAGATGGCGGTGGCATTCGTCCAACCCAATTGCCATTCATCCCAAAAATAGATCACTTTTTGCCCGTCGGGGAAAATGTGCTCATACACCGCAAAGTCGAAAGTGTGCCCGTCGAGCGTGACCGGCACGCGGATGCCGGTATCGGTGAGCCGCGATTTATCGTAATGGGCAAAACACGGCGAGAGAATCTCAATTTCCAGCGAAATGCCCTGTTTGGCGGCGGCTTTCACCAACTCTGGCGGCAGTTCTTCCACAATCACGCCCAGCCCGCCGACTTTCGCGCCCAGTCCGCTGCGCACCCGCCCGATTTCCCACGCCGGCATCGCCACACGGAGGGTTGTTGTTTGGTTGTTTGAGGTTTCGAGTTTCTGGTTTCTGGTTTCTGGTTTCAAGTCTAAAGTCTCACGTCCAAGGTTTCAAGGTAGCAGGGTAGCAAGGTGGCAGGGTAGCAAGTCTCACTTTCTCACCGGCACACCTTCTCACTTTCTCTATGAACTGGTTGAAACTTTTTGTGTGTTTGAAATTCAGCCACGAATTTCCACATATTTCACAGATTTTAAATGTCATTCCGGAATTTCCCGCAGGGAAATATCCGGAATCCACAGCAAAACATCGTGGATTCCCGCTTTCGCGGGAATGACATTTAAAAAATTGCCGATGGTTTCTGTAATTTTGGCACACTTTTCAAAAGTTTCATTTAGTTCTATCTCTATCTCTATCCGTTTCACGCATCACGTTTCACGCATCACGAATCACCAATCTCCAATAACCGCTCTCGGTGCTCTGCCAGTTGCGCCAGCATCCGGTCGCGGTCGCGGGGGTAGGTGAAATAAAACGCGCTGAACACAATCCCGCAGATAATCCACGGAAAGGGGATTGTCCACAGCAGCGCCTGCGTCAGCCCGATATGGTCTGCCAATTGCCCGGCAATCAGCCCCGCAAACGCCGACAGCCCGCCTTCAATCACATTCACCATACTGAAGGCGCTGCTCCGCATTTCGGGGGGGATGACCGCCGCCATCATCGGGTTTTTGGCGCCCGTGCCGGGCCAGCCAATCATAAACGCAGTGAAAAACGCCAGCCCGAACAATTGCCAGAAAGTCAGTGCCGCCCCTCTGGAAAAAAGGATGTATGTCAGCGGTACACCCGAAAATACAGAAAACTGCCCGATAATCGTGCGCCCGTAATCGGGATTAAACCGCTCCGCCCAATCGCCGATGAAGCCGCCCATCAAATTACTGATGGCGGTTCCCACCACAATACCGGCGAAAACCAGCGGCGCGCTGCCGGTGGGGTCGGCAAAATCAATATCGTTGCGATAGCCCAACTCGCGCACCAGCCAGTTTATCATAAAAAACGCCATCACCACCCACGGCATAGTGCCGGTCACGCCCTGCGCTATCGCCGCCCAGATGGTCGGCACTTTGAGCGTTTTGAACATATCGGTGACATTTATGGCGAATTGCTGTTCATTTTCATGGGTGATGATATCCGCCAGTGCCGCCTCCGATGCGCCGCGCGGCGGCTCTTCCACCAGCCACCAGATAATCAGCCCGGTCAGCACGCTGAATAGCCCCAGCCCGATGAAGCCCCAGCGCCATAAATCGACCGTTGCCACAAAACCGAGCGCCACCACCCCGATGACCACGCCCATCAGCCCGGCGGCGTAAATGATGCCGTTTGCCATACCTCGTTTCTCAGATGGGAAATGATCGCTGAGCAGCGAGAAACTGGCGGGCATCAAACAGCCCAATCCCAACCCGCTGATGACTCGCACCGTCAAAATGCTGCCGAAATTGGGCAGAAAACCGATGACCAGTGTCCACAGTCCCCATACCCCCGTGCCAAAAATGAGCACTTTTTTGCGGCGCCAGCGGTCGGCGGCATAGCCCCAAAAAGGCGCGCTGAGCATTTGGGTGATGGTGCGCAGGGTGGTCATCAGCCCCAGTTGGGTAAAATTCAGACTGAACACCGTCTGCAATATCGGCGACAGCACCGACATTGCCTGCTCTTCACCGCGGTCAACAAAAAAACCGAATCCCAGTGCCAAAAGGGTTGGTCCACTGCGGTGGGGTTTATTCGGTTGGGGGGAAGTTTCGGGTTTCATATTCACTATTTGGGGTTCAAAGTTTTTGGTTAACAC
>JALVZI010000279.1 GCA_027022125.1 Anaerolineae bacterium
GTGGAACATCTGAAAGACGGTTTTCGGAAGGGGAAACGGCTGGGGCTGATGATTCGCAGCGAAAATGCGAATCCCATTTACACCACCAATTTCATCGAAGCGTTATTTGAGGAAGAAGGCGGCGATTTGTTTGAAGCGCGTCACGCGGTGCTGGGACATTTGCAGCAAGGCGGCGACCCCACGCCATTCGACCGCATTTTGGCGACGCGATTCGCCATTTATTGCATTGACCGGCTCATTGCGGAGGTGGAGCAGACACGTCCCACTGCCAGTTTTATCGGTTTGCAGGAAGGGCACATCAAATTCAACCAGATGGAGGATATGCCCCGCATGAGCGACCGGGACGCGCAACGCCCCAAAGAGCAGTGGTGGATGTCACTGCGTCCCATCGCGCGGGTGATGGCGCAGCCGTGCCCGGATTCTCAATGAGCAATGAGCAATGAGCAATTATCAATGAACAATGAACAATTTTGTCATTGGAGATAGGGATAGGGATAGAGATAGAGATAGAGATTCGCTGACTCGTTGACTCGTTGAATCGCCCATTCGCAGATTCGCCCATTCGCTCATTCGCACCATTCGCACCATTCGCCTAAAATTCGATGCCCGGCTGGGCGCGAATGCCCTGCTCGCGGTACGGATGTTTGATTTCGCGCATTTCGGTTACCAAATCGGCAAAATCAATCAGTGGCTGTGGGGCATATCGCCCGGTGATGACCAGATGCAGCATCGGCGGTTTGTTGGCTGCCAACCACGCCAGCACCTCGGTGGTATCGAGCCAGCCGTATTTGAGCGGGTAGGTAAACTCATCCAAAATGATGAGGTCATATCCACCGCTGGTAATTTTCTCCTGCGCCATTTGCCATGCCGCAACGGCGCGGGCGGTGGTTTCGTCCATATCTTTACTTTTCCACGTCCAGCCATCGCCGGTGGCATACCAATCGATGCCCATTTTTTCTGCCGCACGGACTTCCCCATATCGTGCATTTTCATTTTTCAAAAACTGAACCACCGCCACTTTCATCCCGCGTCCCCACGCCCGAGTCATAATCCCCAGCGCGGCGGTTGTTTTCCCTTTGCCGTTTCCGGTATTAACGATAACCAGTCCTTTTTTGATGTTTTTTGCATTTTTAGCCATATTTTTCTCCTGATTTGCAGTTAGTCCAAAGTTTCAAGTCCAAAATCCAAAGTCAGGTTGCAGGGTAGCAGGGTTGCAAGGTTGCAAAGTCTCACTCTCTCACTTTCACACCTGCTCACCTGCCCACTTTCTCACTTTCAGACCTGAGTTCGGGATAAGCGAAACAATGTTCAATTGAAGTAAAAATAGTCCACAGATAGACACAGATTTTCACAGAAAAAACAAAAAATCTGTGTTTATCTGTGTTCATCTGTGGACTGAAAATTTTATCCCGAATTGAGGTTTCAGGATTGCATTCATTCGCTATTCGCCCATTCGCTAATCGCTCATTAAAAGTAACCGCCTGCCAGCCGCCACCCCGATGGCGAGAAAAACAATCAGCGCGGCGGAGACATCTGCCAGCCGAATTGCCTGCCGGATGGTGGTGGCGGAAAGGGGCGCATCGCCGCCCGACAGCGAGTAAACACCCCGTTTTTCGAGCGTCACGCCGAGCGCACCCGCTGCCGCGCTCATCGTCCAACCGGCATTGGGGCTGTCGGTGTGAGCGTGCTGGGCGCGCATGGTTGCCACCGCCCGCCGCCCGTCCAATCCCACTGCGAATGCCGCCAGCGCCAGCAGCCAGCCGGTCAATCGTGCCGGATACCGGTTGAGCGCGTCATCGGTGCGGGCGGCAAATTTGCCCAACTGCTCAAATTCGGCGGTGCGATACCCCCACATCGCATCGGCGGTGTTGATGAAACGATATGCCCACGCGGCAGGCAGCCCGCCGATGGCATATGCCAGCAGCGGCGCGGCGAGACTGTCGGTGAGGTTTTCCGCCAGCGATTCGATTGCCGCGCCGGCAACTTCCGCCGCCGACAGCGTTTCGGTGGGGCGACTGACCAGATGCCAGGCGAGCAATCGCCGCGCTTCCGGCAGGTTTTCCGCCGCCAACGCCCGTTCCACCGCCGACACCGCGCGGCGCAAATTGCGATAGGCGAACACCGGTTTCAGCAGGATGGGCGTCAGCCGGGACGCGCGGGGAAATTTGCGGTGCAAAAGTATCCACGGGGCGGAAAAGATGACTGCACCCGCCGCTACCCATCCCACCCCGAACCGGAAGCGGTGGGTTTTCGGGGCGAGCGTTTTACCCCGGCGCAGCCAAAAGCCCATCGCCACCACCGGATGGATGCGGTTGGGCGGGTCGCCGCCGAGCAAATCTATTATCACAGCCAGAAGAATTGTTGTCATAGGGGTTTCGGGTTTCTGGTTTCGAGTTCAAAGTTCAAGGTTCAAGGTTTCGAGTTTCAAGTCCAAAATCACGCATCACGCATCACGCATCACGCATCACGCATCACGTTTCACGCATCACGTTTCACGCATCACGATTCAGCGATTCAACGATTCAGCGAATCACCAATCACCAATCTCCAATAGCCGTCGGTTTTCCGCTGGACGGCGCGCAGCGATGCGGATATGGTGCGGCAATCCGAATGATGTGCCGTCGCGCACCAAAATACGCCGATTGAGCAACCGGCGGCGAGCGTCTGCCGCGTCAGCCACCGCCACCAGCGCGAAAGTGGTTTCGGTGGGCAGCACGGTCATCCCCGCCGAGCGCAGGTCATCCCACAATTGTGCCGCGTGCTGCCGCAGTTGGGTCAGTGTGTGCTGCTGCCATGCCACATTTTCGGGCTGAAGGGCGGCGATACCGGCAATTTGCGCCGGGGTGTTCACACTCCACGGCGGTTGGGCGATTTTCAGCGCGGCAATCATCGCCTGCGGCGCGACGGCGTATCCCAACCGCAAACCTGCCAGCGCGAAATCTTTGGTCAGCGAGCGCAAAACGATGGTGTTCGGCGCGATGGCGGTCGCCGTCGGCGCGGCGGTAAAATGGCGATAAGCCTCATCCACCACCCATAACGCTTGCGG
>JALVZI010000280.1 GCA_027022125.1 Anaerolineae bacterium
GCAGGGAAATATCCGGAATCCACAGCAAAAAAACAGTGGATTCCCGCTTTCGCGGGAATGACATACGTTTCCTTTTTCGACCATATACCACAGGATAACACGGTCTTCGAGTTTTGTCAGTCAATCAAGGTTCAAGGTTCAATGTTGCAGAGTAGCAGGGTTGCAGGGTGACAGGGTAGCAAGTTTCACTCATCACGTTTCACGCATCACGATTCAGCTAATCTCCAATCACAAACCTCACCGCCCCATTCGCACGGGCAACCGCCGCGAACCCCACGTGCCGGGCGCGGCATCGAACACGCCGGGCAGCGGTGTGCCGCAGCGATTGCACCGCCCGTCCGCCGTCAAATTCCACGCCGTCAGTCGGTACCAGTCCCGCCCGATGAGTTTTTGCCCGCATTGGTGACAGTATGTGCTGCCGCCCGCTTCATCATACACATTCCCCGTGTAAACATACCGCAACCCGTTTTCCAGCGCAATGCGCCGCGCTCGCGACAGCGTTTGCGGCGGCGTGGGCGGATGGTCGCGCATTTTAAAATCGGGGTGGAATGCCGAAAAATGCAACGGCACATCCGCGCCGAGTTCGGCGGCAATCCAGCGGGTCATCGCGTCGATTTCTTCTGACGAATCATTTTCGCCGGGGATGAGCAGGGTGGTAATTTCCAGCCACGTTTGGGTGTGATGGCGCACATATTTCAGCGTGTCCAGCACCGGCTGCAATTCGCCCATACAAATTTGGCGATAGAATCGCTCGGTGAAGGCTTTCAAGTCGATATTGGCGGCATCCATATGGGCGAAAAATTCTTCGCGCGGTTCGGGGCAAATTTCGCCCGCCGTGACCGCCACCGTTTTCAGCCCGCGCGCGTGGCACGCCTGCGCCGTATCCACCGCATATTCCAAAAAAATGACCGGGTCATTATAGGTGAATGCCACACTGCGACAACCCAACTCGGCGGCGGTGCGGGCTATTTCATCCGGAGACGCCGCATCTGCCAGCGTGTCGAATTGGCGCGATTTGCTGATGTCCCAATTTTGGCAGAATTTGCATCCCAAATTGCAGCCCGCCGTGCCGAAAGAGAAGACGGGTGTGCCCGGCAGAAAATGGTGCAGCGGTTTTTTCTCGATGGGGTCAACACAGAAACCACTCGACCGCCCGTAAGTGGTCAGCACCATTTCATCGCCGCGACGGGCGCGCACAAAACAAAACCCGCGCTGCCCGTCGTGCAATTTGCAGTATCGCGGACACAAATCGCACTGAATGCGCCCGTCATCCAACCGATGCCAGTATCGCGCCGGCGCACCATCCGGCACAGTTTCCGTTTCGCGTTTAAAAGTAAACATTCCCATCTTTTGCATCCTCTGGTATAATTATAGCGTGAGAATTGGAGATTGGTTAATTGGAGATTGGTGATTCGCTGAAGCGTTAACTCGCTGACTCGCTGAATCGTATTGCGTGAAACGTGATGCGTGAATTGTTCATCCCCTTGCTCCTTTCTTCTTACTCCTTGCTTTCGTGATGAGTGAAAC
Organism: Anaerolineae bacterium; assembly: GCA_027022125.1. Lineage (GTDB taxonomy): Bacteria > Chloroflexota > Anaerolineae > 4572-78 > 4572-78 > JANTHQ01. Next base: position 1,528 of record JALVZI010000280.1, read on the forward strand.
TTGCAACTCTGCTACCCTGCTACCAACTTTGGACTTGGGACATGAGACTTGAGACTAACTTTAAACCTTGAACTTTGAACCAGAAACTCGAAACCCGAAACTATGACTACCGTGAGACAACCCGCTGTCGCCGGGACATTTTACCCGGCACACCCGGAAACCCTGCAAAAAATGGTGCAGGGGATGCTCGATATTGCCCAAACCGAACCGACCGCCATCCCCAAAGCGATGATTGTGCCGCACGCCGGATACATCTATTCCGGCGAAATTGCAGCCACCGGCTATCGCTGGCTGCGCGACACCGCCGCCCGCGATGTGATTTCGCGGGTGGTGCTGGTGGGACCCGCCCATTATGTGCCCGTGCGCGGGCTGGCAGTAGATACCGCCGACACATTCGCCACCCCGCTCGGCGAGATTCCGGTGGACACCGCCGCCATCGAAACGCTGCTGTCGCTGCCGCAGGTGGTGGCGCTGCCCGCCGCGCACGCCCGCGAACACAGTTTGGAGGTGCAGTTGCCTTTTCTGCAAACCGTGCTCGGCAAGTTTTCGCTGGTGCCGCTGGCAGCGGGGCAAACCGATGGCGTCGAAGTGGCGGATGTGCTGTCGGCAGTGTGGGGCGGGCGCGAAACACTCATTGTCATCAGCAGCGATTTGAGCCACTTTCTCGATTATGAATCGGCGCGGGAGATTGACCGGATGACCGCCGCCGCCATCGAAAATTTGCAGCCGGACGCCATCGGGCACAACCAAGCCTGCGGTCGAGTTGGCATTCAGGGATTGCTGCTGCTGGCTCGGCGGCACAATCTGCGCGTCCAACGGGTTGATTTGCGCAACTCCGGCGACACCGCCGGTTCAAAAGACCGGGTCGTCGGTTATGGCGCGTGGGTGTTTTTGGAATAGCGAATGACGAGTGACGAGTGACGAATTCTATGAACATAATAGATGTGCGGGCGCAAATGCCCAATTATGATGAATACAAAGACTGGCAGCGCGATGGTGAGGTTTTGGGTATTGCGGTGCACCATTCCGCCACGGCGAACCGCCAAACGGGCGCGCCCACCGGCGACGCTTTCTCGTTTTTCGATTATCACGTGAACGGGCGCGGCTGGACACACGGCGGCTACAATTACGTCATCACCGGCGATGGCACGGTGCAATATGCGCTCGATGAAAAAATCGCCGCGTATCACGCCGGTTTCAAAGACCCCGATGACGAGTTGGGGCTGGAACGCGGACAATACTGGAACAACCATTATCTGGCAATCTGTCTGGCGGGCTGGTTCAACACCGACCGCACCTACCGCGATGCGGACGGCAATATCCATCCCATCCCCAACAATTTCACTCGCCCCGCGCCCGAACAGTGGGATGCGCTGCTGGAACTGACCGCCCAACTGATGCAAAAATACAATATCCCGGTGGAAAATGTCCGCATCCACCGCGAGTTGACCGGCAATCACACCCAATGCCCCGGTTTGAATTTCGACCCGGAACACCTGCGCCGCCAACTATCCGAGAC
>JALVZI010000281.1 GCA_027022125.1 Anaerolineae bacterium
TGTCATTCCCGCGAAAGCGGGAATCCACTGTTTCTCGCTGTGGATTCCGGATATTTCCCTGCGGGAAATTCCGGAATGACATTTAAAGTCCGTGAAATTTGTGAAAATTTGTGGCAGATTTTCTATCAAACCGAAATTTTCCATAACATAATCGAAGAAAATCCGCAAAATCGGTATCAAAAAAAGATTTGTCAGTCAATCAGCACTTTCCGAATAACTGCTCATAAAAACGGAAGAACACATCCTGAGCAGCTGATGCAATTTTTTCCGTAGGGGCGGCTCGCGAGCCGCCCCTACGAATTCTAACGTCATTTTCCCGATTCTGTAACGATACAGCCCGAAACAGGCAGCCTCAAGGACTGCTCAGGCGGACACTGTGCGCTGAATAACCCCCATACCATTACTGCCCGTTCAGAATTTGCAGCAACTGGTCGAGTGCAGTTTTCATTTCATCAAGTTCCGTGCCGTAGGTTGCCCAGTCGCCCTGCTGTAACGCCGCTTGCGCCGCATCATAATGCGCCGAAGCCGATTCGGCGAGCTGGCGCACGGTTTGGTCAGCGAGCGGGGTGGTCTGTGCGGGCGGTTGTTCGCCGCCGGAAATCGGCACGGCAACTTCCTGCCCCGTTAAAATGTTGAGCAGTTTTCCCAGTCCCTCCGCCAGTGAGTTCGCCATAATCACCTGGTCGCCACTGGCAACAATCACCCGTTTCAGTTCGGGGATACGACCGCTTTCGGCTTGCAGATAGACGGGTTCCACATACAGCAGGGCATCGCCCAGCGGCAGCACCAGCAAATTGCCGCGAATGACCTGCGAGCCGCCCTGGTCCCACAGCGAAAATTGCGCCGAAATTTCGGGGTCTTGGTCTATCCGCGCTTCCAACTGCAACGGACCAAAAACCAATTCGCGTTTCGGCAGGCGGTACGCCACCAGTTCGCCATAGTGGTCGCCATCGGAGCGGGCGGCAAACCACGCCACCAGATTATCTTTATTGTGCGGCGTCAGCGGTTCAAACAGAATGAATTCTTCTTTGGTTTCTCCGGGTAAACGGGCAATCACATAATATGGCTCGACGGGTTGGGTGTTGCCGGAGAAATTTTCTTGCGGAATTGCCCACAGGTCTTCTTTATTGTAGAAAACATTGGGGTCTTTCATGTGGTATGTTTGATACAGATTGACCTGCACTTTGAACAACCCTTCGGGGTAGCGGATGTGGCTGCGCAGCGTTTCCGGCATTTCGGATGCGGGTTTGAAAATACCGGGGAAAACGCGATTGTACGTTTGCGCCAGCGGGTCATTGGGGTCGAACATGTAAAATGTGACTGTGCCGTTATACGGGTCAATCACGGCTTTTACCGAGTTGCGGATATAATTGAACCCGCCCACTCGCGCCGAATACGGGTACAGGTTGGAGGTGGTGTACGCATCCTGAATCCAATACAGCCGCCCGTCGTCGCCGAGCACGATGTACGGGTCATCATCGTACCGCAGGAAGGGGGCGATGGTGCGCACCCGCGTTTGAATTTCCCGGTGGAACATAATTCGGCTGGCATTGGTAATATCGCTGCTGAGAATGATATTGCTGTCGCCCAGACGGTAGGCAAACGCCAACCGCGTCAGATAACTGTTCAGCGGTACGCCGCCCACCCCCTCATACTGCGTGTAAACCGATTTATCCCCTTCGCCCGGATAGTCGAATTCGCGCTCGTTGGTTTTCACAAAAACATAATCGGTGGTGCTTTCGCCGTAATATATTTCGGGGCGGTTAACCTGTATGCCAATGGATGATTGCGGCGGCAGGTCTTTTATCCACAGGTTGGGCAGCCCTTCGGCGGTCACTTCGTTGACCGGATTCATCACCACGCCGTAACCGTGGGTGAATTGCAGTTTCTGGTTCACCCATGTGGGCGATTGCAACTGCGATTTTTCCAGCTCGCGCGCCGAAATTGCCACCTGCCGGTATTTGCCGTCCACTGTGTAACGGTCAAGGTCAACATCGTTAAAGGTGTAATACAGCCGCAATTCCTGCAACTGGCGGAAGGTTTGCAGCAGCGGGCGGTAATCCCACAGGCGGATATTATTCAGCGTGTCGGTGTTATTTTCCAACTCCGCCGCCGCCAAATCTTTCAGAGAGTCGAATTCGGTTTCCTGCACTTGGGTCAAATTGTATGCTTGGTTGGTAAACTCAATATCGTGGGCGATGTACGGCGCTTCGCGCTGCAATTCATTCGGTTCCACCACAAAACGCTGCACCACACCCGGAACCACTCCGCGCAGTAAAAATCCCCCCACCAGCCAGATGAAAATCGCCGCCAGTGGAAAAACGTTTCTCCGAATGAAAATGTTGATAACCAGCAGCACCGCCGACAGCACCGCGACGCCCATCATAATGCGCAAAACGGGCAACACCACATTGATGTCGGTGTAACTGGCGCCGAAAACCACGCCGCGGTCGCTGTACATCAGTCCGAAAGTATCGAGCCAGTGACCCCACGCGAACGCCAAAAATATCAGCGCGCCGATGATGGACAGATGCAATTGAGCATACGGCAACAGCACGAATCGCCCTTCTTCCAGATTATCCCGCTGTTCCAGCAGATAGATGCCCGCCGCGCCGAACAGAGACAGAAACAGCACGATGACCAGCCAGCCCTGCAAAAATTTCATCAGCGGCAGGGTGAAAATGTAGAAACTCACATCCATCCCGAAAATCGGGTCGGCGATATTGAACGAAACCTGTTTCAGATATTCCAGCACGGTCAACCAGTTTGCCGATGCCGTTGAGCCGACCATCCATGCCAGCAGCAGCGCCACCGCCCATACCACATACGTGACCATTTTTTGCGCCACCAGTGTTTCATCGCTGAAAAAGAGGGTGTTTCGCTTTACCTGCCAGCGGGCAATACCGGTATTCGCCAAAAACAGAATGACGAATACCACTGCCGCCACCAAAAAGGTGATGATTTTGGTGGAAAGTTCGGTGGAAAAGATTTGGTTGTATCCCACCGATTTGAACCACAGCCAGTCGGTGTACAGTTGCACCA
>JALVZI010000282.1 GCA_027022125.1 Anaerolineae bacterium
CTCCCCCTCAAAGGGGGAGGGAATTTCCCCCTCCCTTTGAGGGCGGGGGCAGGGGGAGGGTGAAAACCTGTTCAAACAAATAGTTTCTTCAAAATACAACACTACGCTGAATAGATACATAATTTGAAAATAATCCCCATGCCGACCCCAACCTTCACCCCTACCGCCGATGTGCGTGCCATCATCAACCATCTGCTGAACATTTTCGAGCGGCGCGGCGGCGCGCCGAAACAAACCGTGCGCGTCACGCTGACCGACATCCCCGCCGAACTGCCCGGCTATTTCAGCCAAACCGACCCCGCCCCGCGTGCTGCCGCCAACGAGCAACTGCAATCGCTGGCGGCACAGAACGCCCTGCGGCTGACATGTCAGCCAGGACAAAAAAACCATCTGCTGGCACAGGTGGCGCTGAACCCCGCTGCGGTGGAAGCGTTATATGCGCTGGTCGGTCGCCAACCGGAGGCGGCGCAACGGCAGGCACTGCGCGATTTGCTGTTGGGCAATCGCTTTCAATTGAGCGGTTGGCGGTTGCGGGCGGTGGAACACACCCTAACCCAACTGAAAACCCGCAAATCGCCCTCCCCCTTCCGTCTGACCGACCCCGACTGGAATCAAGATTTGCTCACTGCGCTGATTGCCCTGCCCGATGACAGTATCCCCCATGAAACGCCGTATCGCGTTTTCAGCGTGCGACTGTTCAACGACAGTAAACGCTTCGAGACGCTGAAAGATGCCATCGCGCGGTTGGCGCGCCGGCATAACCCCGCTTGGCGAGACCTCTCGCCGGCGGAAACCCTGCACGAGTTGGGGCTGGTTCCCAACCCCGGTCATCTGTATCTGTTCGGGGCGTGGCAAATCGCCACCGCTGCCGGGCAACTGCTGTCGCTGGATGGCTTCGCCCCGTCGGTGGGCATACCGGCGGCGCTGGCGGCGGAAACACCGCGCGTCACTGTTTCGGCGTGGCGAGTGGTGTGTGTGGAAAATCTGACCTCATTTTACGAACTGATTCGCCACGGCGATGACGATTTCGCTGCCCTCTGTCTATGGGGAAACCCGTCTCCCGCCGCGCGCCATCTGTTGGCGCAATTGGTGCAAACCCTACCGGCGGATGTGCCATTGCAGGTGTGGGCGGATATGGATTACGGCGGGTTGAACATTCTGTCGCAATTGCGGCGCAAAATTTCCCCCCGATTTTCTCCATGGCAAATGGACATTGCCACGCTGGATGAATTTGCACGTTGGGGACAGCCCCTTACCGATACCGACCGCCGCAATTTGGCGCGTCTGCGCGCAAATCCCATGTTGGCGGATATGCGCCCGCTGATTGACCACATTTTGCGGCGGAATATCAAGCTGGAACAAGAGGCGATTGCGTTTTGAAGACAGAGCATAGTTCATTGTCACCAAATCATCTTGACAAATTTGGCGCTTTTGCCCACAATTTGCGTGATGCGTGATGCGTGATGCGTGATGCGTGATGCGTGATGCGTGATGCGTGATGCGTGATGCGTGATGCGTGAGACTTGCAACCCTGCTACACTGCAACCTTGCTACCTTGCTTCCTACGCCATGTTGGCAGCAGACGACTATTCGCAAAGATGATTGTTTGCCAAAATGAACCATACCCCGGAGGAGAAATGACCACGTTTAAAAGCATTTTATGGGAAAACGACAAACTGCAACTGCTTGACCAGCGAAAGTTGCCGCTGGAGACGCGCTATCTGCAATTTACCGATTATCGGGATGTGGCGCAGGCTATCCGCGATATGGTAACACGCGGTGCGCCAGCGATTGGCGCGGCAGCGGCTTACGGGCTGGCACTGGCGGCGAGAAATTCCACCGCCACTACCGCCGCTGCCCTCCGTGCCGAGTTGGAAACGGCGGCAGCCGTGCTCCGCGCCTCGCGCCCCACCGCGGTGAACCTCTTTTGGGCAATCGACCGCGTGCTGGCACGCGCCGCCGACCCCGCGCTCGATACCCCCGCCGCCATCGCGGCGGCTGTGCTGGCAGAAGCGCACGCCATCGCCGCCGAGGACATCCAAACCAACAAAGCCATCGGCTATAATGCCCTGCCGCTCATTCCCGATGGCGCCAAAATCATTCATCACTGCAATACCGGCAGTCTGGCAACGGTCGATTACGGCACGGCGCTGGGCATCATCCGCATTGCCCACGAAGAGGGCAAGCAGGTTTTTGCCTATTTGGATGAAACGCGCCCGCGGTTGCAGGGCAGCCGGTTGTCGGCTTATGAATTGCGGCATTACGGTATTCCGCACACGGTTATTGTAGACGGCGCCAGCGGGCACGTGATGCGCACGGTTGGCATAGATTTGTGTGTGGTGGGCTGCGACCGGGTGGCGGCAAATGGCGACACGGCGAACAAAATCGGCACGTTCAATTTGGCATTGGCGGCACACGCGCACGGCGTGCCATTTTATGTCGCCGCACCGACCAGCACCATCGATATGACTCTCGCCACCGGCGATGAAATTCCCATCGAAGAACGCCCGGCGCGCGAAATGACCCATTTCGGCGAGTGCGCCATCCTGCCCGACGATACCCCCGTCACCAATTTTGCGTTTGACGTGACCCCCGCGCGGTATATCACCGCCATTATCACCGAAAAAGGGATAGCCTATCCCCCATTTGAAGAAAGTTTGGCAAAACTGATGGAGGCAGACTGATGTTGAACATTTTGGGTCCCAACGACCCCGCTTTGAACGCATTGCAGCAAATGCTCACCGCTCATCCCGAATGGAACACAACATTGACCATCATCCCGTGGGCGGAATATCGAGACACATTGATGGCGGCGCTGACCGCCGAGACCACACCGTATCAGGCAGTTGCCGTGCCGGGACATTTGTGGATTCCCGAATTGGCGGATGCGGGTTATTTGACAGCGATAGATTCGCTTGCCGATGGCGTTGCGGCGGAGGTGCTGGCGGCGTATCAGCCCGATGATATTTTGCCATCGGTGGCGCATGAATGCCGATTTGCCGGGCAGCAGTGGATGATTCCCCTTTTTTCCGACGGGCATATCGTCTTTTTCCGCAAAGATTTGGTGGACATTCCTGCCGGTGATGGCGTGCCGCTCATTTCGCCGATGGAAATGCGCGCGTTGGCGCAAAAGGCGCACCATCCCCCCGAAATTTTCGGGCTGGCACAGAAAGCACACCCCAGCGAAATTTTTCTCGATTGGCTGCCGTATCTGTGGGCATTTGGCGGCGAAATTTTGGATGCCGCCGGTGAACCGGCTTTCGCCGGGGATGCGGGGGTATCGGCGCTGGAATATTACTGTTCTCTGCGGGAATTTTGCTCGCCGCAGACGCACACTTTCGGTAACGATGAAATTGCCGCGGTCATCAAACGGGGAGAAGCGGCAATTGTGACCACTTGGGGCGGGCAAGCGGCGGCAATCGTGCGGGCAGAAGATAATCGTTTCGCCGAAAAATACGGCTATGCCACCTTCCCCCGCCCGTGGAATGCCACGTGGGGCATTGCCATTCCGCAAAACCAGCCGTTGTCGGTTCGGCAAAATATGCTGACAGTGCTTTTGCGGGCAACCGGCGGCGAACAAGACCGGTTGGTCACAGAAATTGCGGGCAGTCCGGTGCGGAAAAGCAGTTATGTGCCCGATGCGCTGGCTCGCTATCCGTGGCTGCCGGCACAGTTGGAAATGCTCCACCGCACCGATACCCTGCCGATTGCGCCGCAAACGGGCGCGTATCTGGGCGATTTGTATCAGGCGGTATATGCGGCATTCACCGGCGAAATGTCGCCCGCCGAAGCGTTGCAAAAAGCGGCGGATGCAGTTCGGGCGGTGCTGCGGTGATAAATTTAGGTGTGAGTCCCGGAACGGACGACATCCCAAACTGCTTCCGGGTGCTTGGCGACAACTTGCAATAAAACCCGTGCCGGTCCTTGTGGCTGTCGCCGTCCCTGCTCCCAATTTTGCAGAGTTTTTACGCTTATTCCCAGCAGCGATGCAAATTGCCGTTGCGATAAATTGTATTGTTCTCGGATGCTTTTTACATCCGGTTCCGCTATGACAAAATGGCGAGACGGTTTTTTTGTGCCGCGCATGATTTCGCCGCCTTCACGGACACTTTCGACCAATTTGGCAAATAGTTCATCTTTCATCAATATTCTTCCTCAACTATCCGACGCAGTATTTTGAGTTGCTCTCGCGTCAGATTATCTTGTTCAGATTTTGGATATATCAATAACATGAGCAAACGATCTTGTGTGACAGCCCAATAATAAATTACCCGGACACCACCTCGTTTGCCCCGCCCTGGTGCCGTCCAACGGATTTTACGGAGCCCGCCGCTACCAACGATAATTGTGCCCATATCAGGGCGTTTTACCAACGCAATTTGCAATTCCCGGTATGTGTCATCCGGTAACAGATTTTGTACTTGGCGTGTGAAAATTGAAGTTTCGACAATGAGCATAAACGGAATGGAAATTGGCGTATGATACTTATATCATACGCCAATGGAGTATGGTTGTCAAGTGGAATAATCGCCAAATTGAAAAAACCTGCCATCCAATCGGAGGCAGGTTTTTTCAAGAAGGAGAAAAAAATGAAAAACCGATTTATGCCGCAGCGGATTCTTCTTCGCTATATTCGGCGCTTTCACCGAGTTTCAGAGAATACACGTTGATGATGAGCGCAATCAGCAGCACCGCCCCCGTGACAAACGTTTTCAGATAAATATCCAAATCTATCAAATTCAATCCGTTTTTCAGCACGCCGAAAATTAACAGCCCGATGATGGTGTTGGGAATGCCGCCTTCGCCGCCGAAGAGCGATGTGCCGCCGAGTACCACCGCCGCGATGGCGTCGAGCAGCATGCCCTCGAAACCGCCGGCGTGCGCGCTGCCGATGCGTCCGGTGTTGATGAGTCCCGCCAGCCCCGCTGTGCCGCCGCCGATTGCCAGCGCCAGCGTGCGGATGAGTTTGGTGTTCACCCCGGAAAGTTCGGCGGCTTCGCTGTTACCGCCAACCATATAGATATACCGCCCGAAACGGGTGTATGCCAGCACCAAATGTCCAATTAACAGCACCACTGCCGCAATGATGATAATCCACGGCACGGGACCCAGATACCCGCCACCGAGCGTCAGGGTGATTTCCGGCACATCGAAAAAGGGGCGTCCTTTGGTCAGATAAATTGCCAATCCGTCGGCAACCTGCATCATGCCCAGCGTGGTCATAAATGACGGCAATCCGAAATAGGTGGTAATACTGCCGCTGATGAGTCCCAGCACAATTGCCGCCCCCAGCGCGATGAGCACTGCCAGCAGACCCGGCGTGCCGCGTACCAGCAGATACGATGCGAACACGCCTGCCATTGTTGCCATACTGGCGATGCTGAGGTCAATTTCGGCGGTGAGCAGCACGTATGTCACCCCGGTTGCCATAATTGCCAGTGCCGCCGCCTGCTGCAAGATGTTCAGCAAGTTGATGCCGGTGAAAAATCGCCCCCCTTCGGACGCAAACGAGAAGAAGACCACCAAAATGGTCAGTGTTAAAAATGGCGCCACAAAACGCATTCGGGCTTTCAGCCAGTGTCCGTATTTTTCCATAGTTATGCCTCTTGCAAAAAGAATGTTGTTATGCCCATTGCATCAATTGTTCTTTGGTTAAATCCACGTTACCAACGGTTTGTGTAACCTGCCCCTTCGACATGACCACGATGCGGTCGCTGTTGCCCAGCACAATCTCCGGTTCCGACGAGATGAGCACAATTGCCATCCCCTGTTGTTTAAATTGTCGCACCAGTTGCAGCACATCATCTTTCGCGCCGACATCCATGCCGCGTGTCGGCTCATTCAAAATGAGCACTTGCGGCGTTTTGACCAGCCATTTTGCCAAAATGGCTTTTTGCTGATTGCCGCCGCTCAAATGGGCGATGTCAATCATCGGGTCGGGGGGATAAACACCCACCTGCTTGATTTTCTCTTCGGCGACCTGTACCTCTTTGGACTTACTGAGAATTTGCCCCAAAATCCGGTCGAGATAGGTAATGGTGATGTTTTTGTAAACTTCTTTGCCCGGAAAAATGCTCAATTTGCGGTCGTTGGGCACGTAAGCGATACCCATTTTGCGGGCGACGGTACTCGATTTGATGCGCACCGGTTTGCCCTGCAATTTAATTTCGCCCGCATCCGGCTGTTCATAACCGAACAGACAGTTTGCCAGCGCAGTTTTTCCCGCGCCCATAAAGCCGTACACGCCCAGCACCTCGCCCGCGCGCACCGACAGATTCACGCCGGAAAACTGCCGGCTTTTGCTGAGCCGATTGGTTTCAAACACAATCTCGCCGTGGCTGTCGGCGGCGTGTGCATCGCTTTGGATGGTGTAACTTGCCATCAGCGTTTCGGCTTCGCCGCCAATCATCTGCTGGATGAGAAACGATTTGCTTGCTTCGGATTTGGGGACGGTAGTCACGTGCTGTCCGTTTTTCAGCACGGTAATCCGGTCAGAAACGCGCATCACGTCTTCCAGAAAATGGGTGATGAAAATCATCGTTTTATATTGCGCTCTGAGTCGCATCATAAACTCAAAAAGTCGCTCTGCTTCGGGGGGTGATAGCGCGGAAGTTGGTTCATCCAAAATGATGACATCCGCGCCGGAAAAAAGCACCCGCGCCACTTCTACCATCTGCTGTTCGCCGAGCGCATAACTGCCCATCGGGCGTTTGACATCGAGTTGCACGCCCAATTCTGCCAGGTAGGTTTGTGCTTCGCGGTACATTTGTCGCCAATTGACGATACCCAATTTGTTGACCGGTTGGCGTCCCAAAAACAGGTTTTCCGCCACACTCAGCGACGGCACGATGCTCAATTCCTGATAAATTGTGCCGATACCCTTTGCTTTGGCGTCGGCGGGGGAGTGGAAGCGCACCGGGCTGCCATGAAAGTGCATTTCGCCTTCGTATTGGGTATGCACTCCCGACAAAATTTTGATGAGCGTACTTTTTCCGGCGCCGTTTTCGCCCACGATGCTGTGAATTTCGCCCCGTTGCAGGTTGAAACTAACATTATCTAGCGCAACTACACCACCAAAACGCTGGGTGATGTTCCGCAGTTCTAAAATTATGTCGTCGAATGGTTTTGTGTGTGCCATAAACCAAAATCCTATTTTGTATATTACGTATTCCGTATTTCGTATAAAAATACGGCGCACGGAATATGCAACATAGATTTTTCGGGGAGAGATACAATTGTACCTCTCCCCGGTTCCAAGAAGGAGGAAGTAGGCGTTATCAGATGAGCAAGTTTTTCGACAGGTAGAGCAAGCCCGGAGCCAGTTTCGGCGTGACCAGCGGACCGTCGGCGCGGATGAATTTCGGCACATCGGCAGCGGGGGTTTTGCCCGATACCACATTATAGCCGACCCATGTCGCGCCACCGTGGATGCGTCCGGTGGGGTTCACGGCGGTGGCGGTCAGCGTGCCGTCAATAACGGCTTGCAGGGCGGGGGGCATACCATCTACCCCGCCGATGTAGATTTGTTTTTCTTTTCCGGCGGCTTTGACCGCGCCATACGCGGCGAGCGCCATATCGTCGTTGTGGCAGAAACCGGCAACGATGTCGGGATATTTGACCAGCAGGTCTTCCCAGATTTTGCGGGTTTTGTCCACATCCCAGTCGGCGGGGGTTTCGTCTACCACTTCCACATCGGGGTACTGGTCAACGATGTTGTGGAAGCCTTTGGCGCGACCCTGTGCGCCGGTGTGGGTCAGCGCGCCCTGCGTATGGACGACTTGCCCTTTAAAGTTGATGGCTTCCATCAATTTTTTGGTTACTTGCTCGCCCATCCACACGTTATCCGGTTCGATGAAGGTTACGATGTCGAGTGTGCTCAGGTCATCGGTGAGTTTGGTGTCGATGTCGATAACGGGAATTTTGCGCGAAATCAGTTTTTTCACCGGGTCAACATAGGCTTCGATTGCCAGCGGGTGGATGGCGACGAAATCCCAATCTTGGCTGGCGATGTCTTCGATGTCTTTTCGCTGTTGGTCAACGCTGAAAGCGGGGTCGTACACTTTCCATTCGATGCCGACCAAATCGCCGATGAATTTCATGGTGTCGGCGCCCTGAGCCACCCAACTTGCCGCCAAACCGACCGAAGAATATGCTGCGCGGTATTTTTTCGCGGCGGGGGCGACCACCTCATCCGCTTTGGGTTCGTTGCTGGTTTTGTCAGACCCGGCGGCGGGGGCACATGCTGCCAGCCCGAATGCCATCGTGCCCAAACCGAGTATCCCACCGGCGCGAATAATTTCGCGGCGGGTCAGTTTTCCGGCATGTAAATCTTCTCTTAATTTTTTAATGTCGCTCATTTCTTTTTCTCCTTAATTTTATGAGTTGAATTAAAAGACTTTACGGCTATAATAACTTATTCTCCGCATGCACCTCCTTCAATGTTCCGAATGAGGGTTTTACACCTCAATATCCTTCGTTTCTTCCAAAACAATATTGATGAGGTCATCAATACCGGTAACAGATTTTCGCTCCATAATCCAGCGTGTGCCAATGCGAATGGCGGCTCGCTCGGCGATAGCGCGCTTTTCCGGGTCTTCGATGCTGGAAATATCCCACACGCTGACGATGCCCATCATCCGCCGCAGGAATTTCACCCCACCGTGACCGGCGGTATCTTGTAAAATGCGATGGATATACCGTTTGCGGAACTCGGCGAAGGCTTCTTGCCCGCCGGGAAAATCCCAGTATTTTTCGGGAACCAATTCGCCGCGATTGTTTTCTGCCCACAGGGTATCGAATTTTTCCGCAAATCCGTTCCAAATATCGCGGACAGTTTCCAGAATGTATGCTTGATAACTTTCACGTTCGGCTTTGTCGGGGGTGTGCCCATAATGCGACAGGTAATTCAGAATAAGATTCTGTAACACGGCGCCAATATCATACCCCATCGGGCCGAAAAAGGCGAATTCGGGGTCAATGACGCGAGTATCTTCTTCGTTCAGCATAATGCTGCCGGTGTGCAAATCGGCATGGATGAGCGCCTCGGTATGGTTCATATAGGCATCTTTTATCTCGGCAATTTGCATTTTCAACTCGGCGTTTTGACGCACGGCTTGCACTTCGGCATCCACCAGCGGATTCCAGTTGTTTTCCTCCGAATCCATATACGGGTTGGTGTACACAAAATCTTCCTGCAATTTTCGCAGTTTTTCGTTAACAAATTTTGCCATCAACCGCTTTTTCTCTTCGGCGACCATATACAGGTCGGACGTGAAAAAGAGCGAACGCGCCAAAAATGTAGAGATATGGTCGGCAAATTTGGGGAACCGCTTGCGCTCGACCATCGGCTTGCGCATAATTTGGTGTTCGCCCAGATATTCCATCATCAGTGTGGACATTTCATTGTCGAAATCATACACTGCCGGAACCAGCCCCGGGGCGGCTTTGTTCTGCTCTTGCAGCGCCTGCGTTTCATAGCGCACCCGCTCGCGGGTGAGGGGCCACGAATCGCCCACCGCGCGCAGATACGGCAATGCCTGTTTTACAACCACTGCGTTTTCGCCCTGTTTTACAATGAAAACCAGATTCAAATTGCCGTCGCCCACTTCCGTGACGGAGAAATCGCCGTCAAAATCAAAACGGTTTTTCATTGCCGGACGGCTTTTCAGGTAGTCAACCACCGTGTTTTCAGTGAGAATTTCGTAGGTCATAATGCGCTCCTATTTTCTTTTTTCCGGATAAAGTCCCAGCACGCCTTCTTCTGATGCGTCGCAGATGCCGCGCTCGGTGATGAGACCCGTTACCAGTCGCGCCGGGGTCACATCGAAGGCATAATTGGTGGCGGGGCTGTCGGCGGGAGTGAGCAGCACACTGACCACTTCGCC
>JALVZI010000283.1:0-1541 GCA_027022125.1 Anaerolineae bacterium
CGTCCGTCACCGGCACGGTATCTTCGGGATGACCGGGACGAGAAACCATCGGCACGAATTGACTGATGTCCAGCGTGAATTCTTGCGCGTATGCCGCGTCGGGGTCGGCGGCGATGGGGTCGAGTTTGCGTCCGGCGCGATTTTCGCAATATGCCATCACCGCCGGCGACGGGGTGAAAAGCAGGGCAATCGCGCCCATTTCCGTTCCCATCGAAGCGATGGTAATGCGCTCATCGAGCGTCAGCGCGTCCACCGCGTCGCCATACAGTTCCACCGCGTAACCCAAAAGTTGGTTCGCGCCAAAACGGTGCAGCAGGTTCAGCACAATATCTTTCGCCGAAATGTTGGCGGGACGCTCGCCGGTCAGTGTGATTTTCACCGATTGCGGCACGGTGAACCATGTTGTGCCAAAAGCGAACACCGCTGCGATGTCGCGGTCGCCCATGCCCTGCCCGAATGCACCGATGGCGCCCAAAATGTTGGCGTGCGAATCGGTGGAAACAACCGTGCTGCCGGGAACCGCCAGCCCCTGCTCGATGACCAGATGCGTGCCGATGCCGGAATTGATGTCGTAAACTTTGATGCCCCGCTCGCGGGCGAACACACGGCAAAATTGCTGGTTGGCGGCGTATTTCTGGTCAGAGCCGGTGGGGTTGGTGTCGAAAGTGAAAAAGGTTTTGGCGGGGTCGTCAATCGGCAGATTGTGTTCCAGCAGGTTTTTAACCACATTCGGACCGCCGAAATCGCGCGCCACCCGCACATCGATGGACATATCCACAACGTCGCCGGGTTTCACGGTCGGTTGGTCGGTGTGGTTGGCGATGATTTTTTCGATTAAAGTTTGGTTGTTGGTCATTGGTCGTTTGTCCTTTGTCCTTTGCCGGAGATTGGAGATTAGAGATTCGTATCTATTCAGCGTGCAGTGGTATTTTGCCGATTTCACCCTTCGATACGCCCTGCGGGCTACTCAGGATGAAATCGGCAGGGAAAAACGCATCCTGAGTAGCGGTTCGCTCCGCGAACCGCGTATCGAAGGGCGTTTTTCCCGTCTCCCTGAATAATTACGGAGATTCATCCATTCGCGCATTCGCCCATTCGATTGTACACCGCCAGCAGTTTTTGCGCGGCGCGTTCCCATGTGAACTCCGCGGCGCGCTCGATGCCTTTGGGCACACACCGCTCGCGGAAATGGTCGGTGGTGTGAACCAGCAAAATCGCCTGCGCCAGCGTGTCGGTGTCCTCCGCGTCCACCAGCAGCACGGGGTCGCCGCCCACCTCCGGCAGCGATGAGTTATCGGCGGTGATAACCGGTGTGCCGCACGCCATCGCCTCCAAAATGGGGATGCCGAATCCTTCATAAAACGATGGATACGCGAATACCCGCGCCATGCTGTACAGCGCGGGCAAATCTTCATCCGCCACGAATCCAATCAGATGGATGCGCTCTCGCGCCGGTGACGCCTCCGCCGCCGCGAAAATCGGCTCATACAGCCAGCCTTTCCCCCCGGCGATGACCAGATGCAATTCGGGGGCGTCGGCGG
>JALVZI010000283.1:1551-9870 GCA_027022125.1 Anaerolineae bacterium
ATTTTTGCGCGGTTCCAGTGTGCCCACACCCAGCACAAAATTTTCGGGCAGATTGTATTTTCGGCGCACCGCCGCCCGCACCGATTCATCGGTGACGGGGTGGAATCGCGGCTCGACGCCCGCGCCCACCACCGAGATTTTCTCGGCGGGCACATGCAGCAATTCCTGCAAATCGCGCCCCGTGCTTTCCGAGTCTGCCAGCACGTGCGCCGCGCGCGACACGCTTTTCGGCACGACACGCAGCAGCCACTCGCGCAATTTGGGCAGCGCGCCATCGGGATGTTTCATAAACGATAAATCGTGGACGGTCAGCAATCCCGGCGCGGATGCCAGCGGCGGCAAAACGAAATCGGGCGAGTGAAACAGGTCGAATTTGCCCGCCCAGCGGTCAATCCACAGCGGCAAATTGGCGCGATGCCACAGAATGGTCAACCACCGCTCGGAAAGGGGCAGGGTTTTCACGGTGAAATTGTCGGGAAAGGGGGGAAGGTTAGCCAGCGGTGAATCACTGCTGACCACCAGCGTGTACCGGTGCGGCGAATCGAGTTTCGCCAGCGCGGAAACGATGCCGCGCGTATAGCGTCCAATGCCGGCGCGCTGTCGCAGCGCGGGGGTATACCAAATGCCGATGTGCATTTTACAATCCGCGGTATGTCCACACCCGGTTCGCGCCGAAATTCCAGAAAAGCACAATGCCGATGGCGGTGGCTTTTGCCAACTGCACGGCAATGTTCGGCGAGAAATAGGTTTCGTAAAAATAATGGTCGGCAACAAAAAAGATGCCGGTATTGATGACCAGTCCAATCAGGTTGACGATGGTAAATTGCACCAGTTGGGTGGTTCGGTTGCGCTGGCGCGATTCGGGAAACGTCCACAGCCGGTTCCAGATGAAATTGCTCAAAATTGCCAAACTGGTGGAAATGATATTGGCAAAAATTTTCCCCTGCGGACTCGCCCATCCCGCCAGAAAAATCAGCGCGTTCAGCACACCAAAATCTATCACAGAGCCAATCGCGCCCACAATACCGAATTTGATGAACCGCTTGATTTCCTTTCGCTTGCGGGGGCTATCCAAAACTGCGGTTAAAATACTCATCACAGAATTGCTCGCTTTTCCGTCATAGTTCATTATCCCCCAAATCATCTTGACAAATTTCACGCTTTTGCCAACAACCTTCGTGAAACGTGATGCGTGAAACGTGATGCGTGACGACTTAAGTTTGGGATAAGGTTTTCAATTCACAGATAGACATTATTATGCCCTGTGGGTACAAATTTTCACGGAAAAAATAAAAATCTGTGTAAATCTGTGGACTATTTAATGCCTGAACAGTTCAGTTACGTTTCAATGTTCAATGTTTCAGGTTTCAAGTTCAAAGTTGCACGCCGCGTTTTGCCCAATCCATTCGTAACTCGCTATTCGTAACTCACTATTCGCTACTCGCTATTCGTAACTCGCTATTCGCTACTCGCTATTCGTTTTAACCAGCGTCATTAAACCAAAAATGACGGCAATATGCAAATACATCCCCTGCACATAAAGGTTATCAAACAGGTTGTGGGTGTGCAAATAGGCAAAAATGCCGATACTGCCGACCACCACCGCCCGCCGGAAACCGGCTGTGCGGCGCAGCCCCCACAGCCCGAAACCGATGACCCACAGCCACATTGCCACATACCCCAGTACACCGACCAGCCCTGCTTCCGCGCCGACATTCAGCAGATAGTTGTGCGCGTGCCCCAGCGCATCCGTCCAGCGCCCAACGGCATACGCGCCATACACGGCGGCATAATTGCCAAACCCCACGCCGAACCACAGATGGTCGCGCCACATACCGCGCGCCGCCTGCCAGTGCGCCAACCGCTCGATGGTGGCAAAATTGGCATCGGTGATGGCGATGGTGGACACATCGGACACGCCGATATACGGCAGCGCATCGGCGAATCGCTGTAAAATGCGCGCCGGAATGAGCGCCAGCCCGCCCATCGAAACGAAAAGTGCCCCGCCGATGAATGTCAGCGCGGCGGCAACCAGCCAGCGTCCGCCCATCAGCAGGATGGTGACGGCGGCGGCAACGGCAAATCCCAGCATGCCCCCGCGCGATTGGCTGGCAAACAGCCCCGCCAGCAGAATTGCCAGCGCCCCCCCCGACAGTCCCAGCCAAAAGAGCGACTCGGCTTTTTTGCGGCGAAATTCATCCACCGCCCACAGCAAAATTGCCAGCGCCAGCGGCGACACCAGCCCCAAATATCCGGCAAACGGATTCGGCTGGCGGAAAGTGCCATAAGCGCGCAAAAATCGCCCGCCGAACAGCAAAAATCCTTCCGGTCCTACTTTAAAAACGAACTGATACAACCCGACTGCCGCTTCTGCCGTGCCTGCCAACAGCAGTGCGCCGACCAACCGGTGCGCATCAGCGGCGGAAAAATTGGCGGCGATGAAAAGGTACAGCGCCAGCATTTCCAGCCATTTGGCGGTTTCGGAAAGGGTGGCGGAAAACGACAGCGCGCCCAGCCAACTGACGGCAATCGCCGCCAGAAAAACGAGCAGCGGGTACAGCAACGGCGGGTGGGGAATGACGATTTCTCGCCGGGCAGCCATCTGCATCAGCCACACACCGAGCATCAGTGCCAGCAGTCCTTCCATCACCCCCACATTCGCCCCGCCGAAACTCACCTGAAAGAGCGAACTGAATGGAATGGCGAAAATCAGCGCATACAGTCCCAGTTTCGGGCGCACCAGCACCACCGTCACGCCGATTGCGCCCGCCAGCGCCACCGCCGCCAATTTCAGCGGCAGTATCGCCAGTGCAAACGCCGTCGCCGTGATGATGGCGGGCAAGGTGAGGGTGTGAAATTTGGGGAGCGGGAAGAATGCCATTGCGGTTTTTGTCAAAGTTTAGGATAAGATTTTCAGTCCACAGATGGACACAGATGGACACAGATTTTCACGGAATGGATATTCAGCGCATAGTGTTTGCCTCGAACTAAAGTTCGAGGCGAGCGCAACGCCCTGAACAGTTACAAATTGTTTTGAGTTCAATTTGAGACGAATTCCGTTTCAATTGGGGAAAGCACATCACCCACCACGGCAGTTTTTTGCAATTGTTCAAGTTTCTCCCGCGCTGCGATAGTTGAATAATCCGGCGGAACCAGTTTGGCAATAATTTTCCCGCCATCCAAGATGATGAATGTTTTCCCCGCAGCCACTTGTTTCAAAAAGTTTTCAGGGTTACCGGTAAACTGTTTTACCAAAATTTTTTCCATTGCCCCTCCTTTACCTCACCGCCAGCCGCCGGGCGAAATCGGGGATGGTTTTGCGCAAGCCTTCGTCCAGCGAAACTTGCGGCTCCCAGCCCAGAACGCGGTGGGCTTTGCTGATGTCCGGTTTGCGCACTTTGGGGTCGTCTTTGGTGCGCTCATCTTTCGGTTGCACCATAATGATTTCCGAAGTGCTTTCGGTCACTTCCACCACTTTTTGGGCAAATTGCAGAATGGTCATCTCCACCGGATTGCCGATATTGACCGGATACACTTCATCGGAATGCCACAGGCGGTAGATGCCCTCCACCAAATCGCTGACATAACAGAATGAGCGCGTTTGCGAGCCGTCTCCGTACACGGTGAGCGGTTTGCCGGTGAGTGCCTGCGCGATGAAGTTCGGCACAACGCGCCCGTCACCGAGCCGCATTCGGGGTCCATACGTATTGAAAATACGCACGATGCGGGTATCCACACCGTGATAGCGATGGTACGCCATGGTCAGCGCCTCGGCAAAGCGTTTTGCTTCATCGTACACGCCGCGCGGTCCGATGGGATTGACGTTGCCCCAATAATCTTCGGTTTGGGGATGTACCAGCGGGTCGCCATACGCTTCGGAAGTGGAGGCGAGCAGGAAGCGCGCGCCTTTCGCTTTTGCCAATCCGAGCGCCTTGTGTGTGCCCAGCGCACCGACTTTCATCGTTTGGATGGGCAATTCCAGATAGTCAATCGGGCTGGCAGGCGATGCAAAATGCAGTATCGCGTCCAACTCGCCTTCGATGTAAATATATTCGGTCACATCGTGTTTGATGAATTTGAAATTCGGGTTGCCCGCCAAATGGGCGATATTATCGGTGGAACCGGTGATGAGGTTGTCCATCGCAATGACTGTGTGACCTTCTGCCAAAAAACGGTCGCACAGATGCGAACCGAGAAAACCCGCGCCGCCGGTGATGAGTACACGCATAAAGTTTCTCCTTTAACTATTGTTGTTGCTGAAATTATAAGCCAATCCGCCAATTGGAGCAATGCGGCAACAAAAAATTGTCTGTGTTAAATTTATTTAACAGGGTCTTAACCTTTTTTTAACCAATGTTTAAAAGGTTCTTTACAATCCACCGGTATGATGCGTATGGTTTTGAACAGTAAAAAAACAGAAGGAGACAATTTTATGTCCATCAGAAAAACCACCGCCATACTCACCGGGTTGATAATTGCCGCCATATTGATGGCTGGCTGTGGCTCAAGCCAAGCCGCCACCCCCGAGAACACGGCGGCAAACGGAAACGCTCCGGTCACACTCAATGGCGCGGGCGCTACCTTCCCGCTCCCCGTTTACACCGAGTGGATCCAAATGTACAAATCCGTTCAACCCGATGTCACCCTCAACTATCAGGGTATCGGTTCCGGCGGCGGGCAAAAAGCCATTCTCGATGGCACGGTTGATTTCGCCGGGTCTGACTCGCTGCTGAAAGAGGAACAGTACCGGCAAATGCCCGACCTGCAAATGCTCCCCATCGTTGCCGGTGCCGTCGTCCCCATTTTCAATATCGATGGTGTTGACTCGCTGGCGCTCGACGGGCAAACACTGGTTGACATCTATATGGCAAAAATCACCAAATGGAACGACCCCGCCATCGCCGCACTCAATCCCGGCATTTCCCTGCCCGATGAACCCATCATCGTCGCTCACCGCTCCGATGGCTCCGGCACCACCGAAATTTTCACCGCCTTTCTCGGCGCTGTCAGCCAAGAATGGGCTGAAACCGTCGGCGTCGGCAAAGCCGTCGAATGGCTCCCCGACCAAATCGGGCAGGGTGTCGGCGGTAAAGGCAACCCCGGCGTCGCCCAAGCCGTTCAATCCACACCGTTTTCCATCGGTTATGTTGAATTGGCTTACGCCAAATCAAACAATATCCCTTTCGCCGATATGGTTAACGCCGCCGGAAACCGCGTTACCGCCAACGCCGACACGATGAAAGACGCGATGGCTGCTTTCGCCGATTCTTTCGATGACCATCTGACCACCGAAATTGTCAACGCCCCCGGCGAAAATTCCTGGTCGCTGATGGGATATACCTACCTCATCATCCACATGGAAAACACCGACTGCGATAAAACCGCCGCCCTGCTCGATTACATCCGCTGGGCTATCTCCGATGATGCCGCCGCTCAAAAAGCCGCCGACCTCGGTTACGCCACCCTGCCCGATGCCGTCCGCAATTTGGTGATGGATAAACTCCACGAAGTAACCTGCGATGGAAAACCGGTGTTGTGAAACAAATTGCACGGATAAATTGGAAGCAGGGGAAAAATGGTCATCGATGAAATGAAAAGCACAATAAACATCACCGCCACAAAAAAACAATTTCCATACCGAAAAAACCTGATGGCATGGCTGCAACACGGCGATAGAATCTGGTCGCTGCTGCTGTGGCTGTCGGGGCTGCTGGTGGTGATACTGGTTGTTTGGATTGGCTGGCGGCTGTGGATTGAATCTGCGCCATCCAGAGCCGAGTTCGGCTGGGCGTTTATTTCGCCGTGGGCAAAAGCCTCGTGGAACCCGGCGCTGGACAAATTTCAGGCGTGGTCATCCATTTACGGCTCCATCGTCACCGCGGTCATCGCCCTGTTTTTGGCGGTTCCGTTCAGCATCGGCATCGCCATTTTTTTAGCCGAGTTATCCCCCGCCGGGTTACGGGTTCCATTAAATTATATGGTTGAAATGCTGGCAGCCATCCCCAGTGTTGTTTACGGCTTGTGGGGAATTTATGTCTTTCTGCCAACAGTGGTCGTGCCCATCGGAAAATTCATCGCAGCGACAGCGGGGCAGATACCCGGTTTGGCGATTGTCGCCGGGGGGCATATGCCGGTATCGGGGTTGAGCCGGTTGGCGGCAGCCTTGATTTTGACCATTATGATTACCCCCACCATCGCCGCCGTGAGCCGCGATGTGCTGCTGGCAATTCCCAACAGCCAGCGAGAAGCCTCCGCCGCGCTGGGCGCAACCCAATGGGAAACCATCTGGAAAGTGCTGCTTCCCAACGGGCTTTCCGGCATTTTGGGCGCTGTCATTTTGGGATTTGGACGCGCCATCGGCGAAACAATGGCGGTGACGATGGTCATCGGCAATACCACCGGCGGCGGATATTCCATCCTCAAACCGGGATACACCATGGCGAGCATCATCGCCAACGAATTTGCCGAAGCTGTTTCCGCGCTGCACACCTCCGCGCTGGTAGAAATCGGCATCGTGCTGTTCTTTCTCACGCTCATCCTCAACGCCATTGCCCGCTGGCTGGTTTGGCGCGTCAAAAAACAAGTAATGGGGGAATAACATGGCGCAAGAAATTTTTTCGCAGGTCAATTTGCCGCGCGTCTATCGCCGACGCCGGCTGGTCAACAAAATTATGCTCGGTTTAACCGCACTGACGCTCATTTTGGCGCTGATTCCGCTGGTTTGGATTATCGTTTATGTGCTCATCAAAGGCGGGCGGCACATCAATTTGGATTTTTTCATCCATCTTCCCCAACCGATGGGCACAACCGGCGGCGGTATTTTACACGCCATCGAAGGGTCGCTGGTGATGGTTATTCTCGCTTCGGTATTTTCCATTCCCCCCGCGCTGCTGGCGGCTTTTTACCTGACCACCCACGACAGCACCCCGCTGGCAAGCGCCATCCGCTTTTCCACCGATTTGCTGGCGGGTGTCCCGTCAATCATCGTCGGTTTGTTTGGCTATGCGATAATCGTGCTGGCACAAAAACATTATTCCGCGCTTGCCGGGGGTGTGGTGCTCGGCATGATTATGCTGCCGGTGGTCATCCGTTCCGCAGAAGAAATGCTGAAACTCGTGCCACCCGATTTGCGCGCCGGGTCGCTGGCGCTGGGCGCGCCCGAATGGAAAACCGCCATCAGAGTGGTGCTGCCCGCTGCCGCCGAAGGTATCATCACCGGCATTATGCTGGGCGTGGCGCGCGCCACCGGCGAAACCGCCCCGCTGCTGTTCACCGCGCTGGGCAACGACAATTACGAAATCGGCACAATGGTAAAACAAGGCATCGCCCACAACCAGAGTATTTTTGCCATACTGGGGCGCATTTTCGAACAACCGGCGGATGCCCTGCCGCTAACCCTGTGGAAATATGCCCAACAACCGTACCCCGAACGGGTCGAACAATCGTGGGCGGTGGCGCTGGTTTTAATGCTATTTGTTTTGGCGCTCAACATTTTGGCTCGCGTATGGATTGCCCGTCGGCGCAGTGCGCTGCAATAAAGCACCAAAAAGGAATTTTGAAATGCAACCTTTAACCAGAAAAATAGAAACCGAAGACCTTTCCGTTTTTTACGGCTCATTCAAAGCGCTCTCCGGAGTAACGGTAGAAATTTATGAAAACAAAGTTACCGCACTGATTGGACCCTCCGGGTGCGGAAAATCCACTTTTTTGCGGTCGCTCAATCGTCTGAACGACCTCGTGCCGAAAACCTCCGTCACGGGAAAGGTGCTGCTGGATGACACCGATATTTACGCCGCCAATCAGGATGTGGTTGACATTCGGCGGCGGGTGGGTATCGTTTTTCAGCGTCCCAACCCCTTTCCGATGAGCATTTTCGATAACGTGGCATACGGTCCCCGACTATACGGCATCAAAAAGAAATCCATCCTCGCCGAAATTGTCGAAGAAAGTTTGCGCGGCGCGGCGCTGTGGGATGACGTGAAAGACAAATTGGACAAATCGGGGTTGGCGCTGTCCGGCGGGCAGCAGCAGCGGCTGTGCATCGCCCGGGCCATCGCCATCGAACCGGAGGTGATTTTGATGGATGAACCCGCTTCGGCGCTGGATCCCATCGCCACCCTGCGCATCGAGGAACTCATCCGCAAATTGCGAGAGCGGTTCACAATTGTCATCGTCACCCATAATATGCAGCAAGCGGCGCGGGTTTCGGATTACACCGCCTTTTTCAATATGGGAAACGACCGCGCCGGATATTTGGTTGAATTCGATGAAACTGATAGAATCTTCACCAACCCGCAGCAAAAACTCACTGAAGAATAT
>JALVZI010000284.1 GCA_027022125.1 Anaerolineae bacterium
AAGAATCTCGCCGCATTTACGATGATATCGTGCGCCGCCGGCTCGACCCCGCTTTGCTGGAATACATCGGGCGCGATTTGTTTCAAGCCAGCATTTTCCCCATCGACCCCGGCGACACCCGCAAAGTGGTCATCGAATACAGCCAGATTCTCCCCGCCGATGGCGGATTGGTGAAATATGTGTATCCGCTCAGCACAGAAAAATTTTCCGCCAACCCGCTGGAAGATGTTTCGGTCACGGTCAATATCCGTTCCGATGACCCCATCAAAGCGGTGTACAGCCCCAGTCACCCCGTCAGTATCGACCGCCCCGACGACTATCGCGCCACCATCGGCTGGGAAGACCGCGACGTGCTGCCCGATACCGATTTCGCGCTCTATTATTCCGTGTCGCCGCAAGATTTGGGGCTGAATTTGCTCAGTTACAAAACCGGAGATGAAGACGGCTTTTTCACTATGCTGATTGCGCCGTCTATCCGCACCGATGAAATTGTGGATAAAGATGTGGTGTTGGTGCTGGATACCTCCGGTTCGATGGAGGGTGAAAAGATGGCGCAGGCGCAGGACGCGCTCAATTTTGTGCTGAACCATCTCAATCCGAATGACCGATTCAATATTGTGGCGTTCAGCACGGGTGTGCGGGCGTTTTCCAACCGGATGGAAGCCGTGTCTGCCGTGCCGGAAGCCGAGCGATTCGTGCAGAATCTCCGCGCCGAGGGGAGCACGGACATCAACCGCGCTCTGCTGGAAGCGATGGCGAGTCTCGACCGCGACACCGCCCGTCCCGCCATCATCATCTTTCTGACCGACGGACTGCCCACCAGCGGCGTCACCGAACCCGACCAGATTTTGAACAGCGTCACCCAATCCGCCCCGAAAAACGTGCGCATTTTTCCCTTCGGCGTGGGCGATGATGTGGACACTTTCCTGCTCGATTTGCTGGCGCGCGAGTTGCACGGCGCGAGCGCGTATGTTCGCCCCGGCGAGCGGGTGGATGAAGCCGTGAGCAGTTTTTACGCCAAAGTCAGCACGCCCGTGCTGGCAGATGTGGAATTGTCGGTGGACGGTGTGACCATCGCCGACACCTATCCGTATCCCCTGCCCGATATTTTCGCCGGTACACAACTGGTTGTCACCGGACGCTATCCCCGCGGCGGCGCGGCGACTGTTACCCTGCGCGGCACGGTCAACGGGCGGACGCAGGAATTTCGGTATGATGACCTGACTTTTGCCCGCGATGGCGGCGCGGAATTCATCCCCCGTCTGTGGGCAACGCGCAAAATCGGTTATCTGCTGAACCAAATTCGGCTGCACGGCGAAAATTCCGAAGCGATTGACCAAATCGTGAAACTCAGCATTCGGTATGGAATTATCACCCCGTACACCAGTTTTTTGGTGGAAGAACCGGCGGACGCGCTGACCGAAAGCGGGCGGGATATGATTGTCCAGCAGGAAATGGAATCAATGGCGCTGCCCATGCTCCGCTCCGGTGCGGCGGCGGTGGAAAAATCGATAGAAAGTAACGCGCTGGAAAGCGCCGATATGGCAGCTCCCGCGCCCTCTGTGCCGATGGTGGCGGAAGGTTCGCCGGGGATGCCGCCATCGCCCGCCGTGACCACCATCGGTGAAAAGGCGTTCATTCTGCGCGATGGCGTGTGGACGGATACCACCTTCGACCCCGAAAAAATGATGACACATCCAATGAGGTTTGCTTCTGATGCTATGTTGACGTTTTTGACAGACCATCCTGCTGCCGCCAAATATTTCTCGCTGGGCGACTCGATGATTGTGGTGGTGGATGGTGTCGCGTATCAGGTCATCCCGTCGGAAGATGAGATGCCCCCTTTGGGAAATGTGCTGCCTGCAGCCACCCCCGTCCCGCCGGCGCAGATGATTGACGCGCCGGAGAATTTGGCGCCGCCGGGCGATGTTCAACCCGACGAGCCATCTGAACAGCCGGTGGTCATCTCGCTGGCGGGCGTGCCGACGTGGGCAATTATCGCCGGGGGACTCGCCGCGGCGTTGCTGGCGGTCGGCTTTGTGATGATGGGTTATTATCTGGCAAAAGCGATGATGGGGGAGAAGTCAAAGTAGCAGGGTAGCAGGATGGCAGGAGGACGGTCAGTTGTCAGCAGTCAGTGGTCAGCGAATATGCGAACGAGCAATTGGGGAATTTCTATCCCTATCTCTATCCCTATCTCCATCTCTATCGCGCATCACAAATGACAAAGGGCGAAGGACAAATGACCAATCACCATTTCGTCTTTCCATAAGGAATAATTTCCTATTAAAAACCAAACATAATGCTTGTAACTTGATGGACTTTCGGGTATAATGACATAAATAGGGTAAGTAAAATTCAATAAGGGGGGCGCGCAGAGGCGCGTTGCCCGCCGGTTTGGTAAAAGGAGGCTTTTATGAAGAAACTGGTTTTGGTAGCGGTATTGGTAATGCTGGTGCTGGTGATAGTGGCACCGACAGCCTCAGCGGCGCCGCCGACAGCGCCCCCGGCAGCGGGAGGGTATTGGTATCACGTTAACTATGGTGACACACTCGCCGGCATTTCGTGGTACACTGGTGTACCGATGCAGATGATTATTGACGCCAACGGTATTACCAATCCCAATTGGATTTACGCCGGACAATACCTGTGGATTCCGGCATATGCGCCGGTGTATCCTCCTCCACCACCACCGCTATTGTGTAGCGCCTACCACACGGTGCAATATGGAGAAACGCTGTACAGCATTTCTCTGATGTACGGACGCAATATGTGGAGCATCGCGCAGGCGAACAATATCTACAATTTGAACTGGATTTACGCCGGGCAAGTGCTGTGCATCCCCTAAACGGCTGCTGAAAACAAAATAGTCTATTGAAAACGGCTCGAAACGCGAGCCGTTTTTTTTTTTCATATATATTTGAACTTGTTGAAACTTTTTGTGTGTTTGAAATTCAGCCACGAATTTTCACAAATTTCACGGATTTTTAATGTCATTCCGGAATTTCCCGCAGGGAAATATCCGGAATCCAT
>JALVZI010000285.1 GCA_027022125.1 Anaerolineae bacterium
GGTGTAGGACGCGGTGTAGGGGTCAGCGTGGGGGTAGGGGTAGGCAGTATAATCGGTGGGGTTGGTGTGGGCGGCAATTGTACCATCTGGGTGGGTGTGGGGGTATTTTCGGGTAGTGGAACTTCGGTGATTAAAATGTTTGCCGTGTAATAAACGCCGCCGGCAAGCAAAACCAAAAAGAAAATATTGACAATCGCGTGGTTTATGCGCGTAGTGGCGTTTTCTTTTTCCAGCGCAAAAATAGAGCGATTGCGCTCGTTTATGGCGAGACTCATCACACGCAATTGCCATAAAACCAGCAATGCCAAAAGAAGGTATGCCCACAAAGCGTTATCGGCGATGAGTTTTATTAAAATTGACATGAGCCGCCAGCTCGCCTTTCAATATTTTCTGTCCACAGCACAGTATATGGATTGACAGGGGATGTGGCAAATTATTTTTCCACAATTGCCCTACGCTTTTCATACAAAACGCCGATGATTTATACTCAACCGCGTCATAGCATAATATCGGTTCGAGATAAGGTTTTCAGTCCACAGATGGACGCAGATAGACACAGATTTTCACAGAAAATAAAAAATCAGTGTCCATCTGTGTTTATCTGTGGACTATTTTTATATCACTTGAGCATTGTTTTGCTCATCCCGATTACCCGCTCAGTTCTGTCAGCACGCCTTTGACCAGTTTGATGAGTTTCGATGCCATCATCTGGCTGGCTTCCAACACCTCTTCATGGGTGGTTTTTTGGTCGCTGGTAGTATCGGTGATGGCAACGTTTGAAATACCGCTGATGCCCAGCACCCGAATACCGCTGTGTCGCGCGACAACCACTTCCGGCGCGGTAGACATGCCCACCGCATCACCGCCGATAATTTGCAAAAAACGAATCTCGGCGGGGGTTTCAAACGATGGTCCCGCCAAACTGACATACACCCCTTCGCGCAGGGTGAATCCGGCGCGGCGCGCGGCTTTTCGTGCCATCGCCTGCAATTCCAAATCATACGGGGTGGACATATCGGGGAAACGGGGACCGAATTCATCCAAATTGGGTCCCCGCAGCGGATGGTGTCCCGCCATGCCGGTAAAGTTGATGTGGTCGGTGATGAGCATCAAATCGCCCACGCTGAACGATTGGTTCAACCCGCCGGCGGCATTGGTGACGATGAAAATTTCGATGCCGAGCAGTTTCATCACCCGCACGGGCAGGGTAACGGATTGCATACTGTGCCCTTCGTAAAAGTGATACCGCCCCTGCATCGCCAAAACGGTGTGTCCCTGCAATTTGCCGATGACCAGTTGCCCAGCGTGCCCCGGCACGGTCGAGCGGGCAAAATGGGGAATGTCGGTGTATGGGATGACGGTGGCATCGGTGATTTCCGCCGCCAGCGGTCCCATACCGCTGCCGAGTGTGAGCGCAATGGTGGGGCGCAGAGGTGTTTGCCGCCGAATGTACTCGGCGGCTTCTTTAATTTGTGCAATTGAGATAGTTTCCATGGGATAGCCTTTCAAAAAGAACCTGTTGAAACTTTTTGTGTGACTGAAATTCAGCCACAAATTTTCACGGATTTTAAATGTCATTCCGGAATTTCCCGCAGGGAAATATCCGGAATCCAGAGCGAAACATAGTGGATTCCCGCTTTCGCGGGAATGACATCATAAAAATTGCCGATGATTTTTTGGTAATCTTGGCACATTTTTCAGAAGTTTCATTATAGTGCCAAATAAAGATTGGCGACTGCAGCCAGCCGCCAATGCGGAAAATTTTGGTTTTCGGGAATGATTATTCTTCTGAATCGTCCATCAGGTGGGTGTAAACTTGGGTGGTGGAAATATTGGCGTGCCCCAGCAATTTTTGGATGTCTTGCAGCGATTTTCCGGTGCTGAGTTTGTGTGCCGCGAAAGAATGGCGCAGGGTGTGCGGGGTAACATTCCCTTCAATGCCGACTTCTTCCACATATCGTTTGATGATGAGCCACGACCCCTGCCGTGTGAGCCGTTTGCCGCGATGGTTCAGGAAAAGCGCCGGTTCTTTTTGATTGTGGAGCAGTTGGCGGCGTCCTTGTTTGATGTAAACGCGCAGCGCGTCCAGCGCTTCGGCGGTCAGGGGGATGAATCGCTCTTTTACGCCCCGTTTTTTCCCTTTTACCCGAACCGTACCTTCTTCAAAATCCACATCATCCACATTCAGCGAAACCAGTTCCGTCACCCGCATACCCGAAGCGTACAGCAATTCCAGCATGGCATGGTCGCGGTGAGATTTCGGCGCATCGTTGGCGGTGGTCACATCGAGCAGTTTGTTGATGTCTTCAATGGAGATGGCTTTGGGCAATCGTTTTTTCACTTTTGGAGAATCGAGGGTGGCGGTGGGGTCGTGCTGTACCACGCCTTCAGCGATGAGATAATGGAAGAATGATTTTATGGCGGCAACTTTTCGGGCGACAGTAGAGGAAGAATACGGTTTCCGCGAGCCGTTTTTCAAATGGGCGATATAGTCGTCAATGTGCGCGCGGGTGACATCTGCCCAATTATCACTCACATTGGCGCGGATATAGTTGGAAAATTGGGTGAGGTCGTTGCGGTAGGCAGCGATGGTATTTTCCGAATAACCTTTTTCCATCTCTAAAAATTTCAAAAATCCGCGAACCGTTGCATCCATAATGAATTACTCCTGAAAATGTGGTTGATGGTTGATTGAGACAGACATTCCAAACGTGGCACAGCGGCAGTTGCAGTCATTATCAACATACCATAATCAGTTTACCATATTATTGACTCAAACGCAACATTATGTGAATCTATTTTCGGGGGAATTTGGTACTTCATTTTCCGTCTTTTGACGGGGGTTGTGGTATAATGGCAACTTATGAAACGGTATGCACTTTTTGCGCTGGCGGCGACCCTGCTGGCATGCGGACAACTCATCACGCCCGAACCTTCGCCGGTGGCAACCGCGCCGACCGCCACCCCCGCGCTGGCAGTGACCCTGCTGCCCACGGTGACGCTGCGCCCCACTGCCACAC
>JALVZI010000286.1 GCA_027022125.1 Anaerolineae bacterium
CGGAATGACATTAAAAATCCGTGAAATTTGTGAAAATTCGTGGCTTAAATGCAGTTACACAAAAAGTTTCAACCAGTTCTCATAATGAAATCGGCAGGGGAAAAACACCGCTATAATCAACCTTTACCAAACCGAAAGTTGTGTGTATAATGGACACATCATCGGTTTGAAAACTGAAAGGCGAACCTCATGGTACTGGCACTGCTGGCGATATTCTACCTCCTTTTTCCCATTATCATCATCTGGGCAAGCGAGCGGAACAGTTTGCTGAACAAAATCGGCGCGGTGGGCGTGGCATATGTGGTGGGCGTCATTTTGGGCAACATCGGTATTTTGCCCGCCGGTGTGGAATCGCTGCAAAACACGCTGACCACCGTGACCGTGCCGCTGGCGCTGCCGCTCCTCCTTTTTTCCAGCGATGTGCGCGGCTGGCTGAAACTG
Organism: Anaerolineae bacterium; assembly: GCA_027022125.1. Classification (GTDB taxonomy): domain Bacteria; phylum Chloroflexota; class Anaerolineae; order 4572-78; family 4572-78; genus JANTHQ01. Next base: position 442 of record JALVZI010000286.1, read on the forward strand.
GCGAAAAAAACGCTGCTGTCGCTGGTGCTGGGGCTGATAGCCGTTTCGGTGATGGTGGCGACGGGTTATCTGCTGGTGCGCGGGCAACTCGGCGACGCATGGCAGGTGGCGGGCATGCTCATCGGGGTATACACCGGCGGCACACCGAATCTCGCCGCGATTGGCACGGGGCTGGGCGTGCATCCCGACACATACATTCTCACCCACACTTCCGACATCATTCTGTCATCCATTCTGTTTCTGTTTCTGCTCTTTTTGGCAAAACCGATTTTCCGCTTTTTCCTGCCACCGTTTGTCTCGCCCGATGCCCCCGCCGACGACGGCATCACCGACCCGCTGCTCGCCGAGCATGAATTCGAGTCGTTCAGCGGTATGCTCGCGCCGAAATACCGCACGGGTTTGCTGAAAGCCTTCGGCGTATCTGTGCTGATTTTTGCCATCGGCGGCGGCATCAGTTTCATCGTGCCGGAAAGTGCCTCCACCGCGGTGGCGATTCTCATCATCACCACTCTGGGCATCGCCGCATCGCTCATCCCCACCATCAACCGCATCGAAAAAAGTTTTCAGTTGGGGCTGTATCTCATCATCGTTTTCAGTCTGGTCATCGCTTCCATGGCGAAATTCGACCAGTTCGCGCACGCCAATCCCGCCGTTTTCTGGTATGTCGCCATCGCCGTGTACGGGTCGCTGGTGCTGCATCTGCTACTGTCCGCCATCTTCCGTATCGACACCGATACCACCATCATCACCGCCACCGCGCTGGTTTTTTCGCCGCCGTTTGTGCCGGTGGTCGCCAGCGCACTGAAAAACAAAACGGTGATTCTATCCGGATTGACCGCAGGAATCATCGGGTATGCGGTGGGAAATTATCTCGGCATCAGCATCGCCTACTTTTTGCGCTCATTATGAAGCGGAGATTGGTGATTGGCGATTAGCGATTGGACAGAATCTCCAATCGCCAATCTCTAATCTCCAACCACTCTCTGAAAGGGGAATTTATGGCATCAGAAATTATCACTCTTCCGAAAATTGGGCTGGAAAAAGAAACGCTGCTGGCACAAATGCAGTCATATCGCGGGGATGATGTGCCGTGGCACGAAAATAAAGCGTGGAGTTTGGTGTATCACGCCAGCGATGAGCACACCGAGTTGATAAAAGCAGCGTACAACCTGTTTTTTTCGGAAAATGCGCTCAACCCGATGGCGTTCAAAAGCCTGAAACGCTTTGAACATGAAGTAGTGCGCATAACGGCACATCTGCTGAATGGCGATAAAAATGTGGTCGGCACGATGACCGCCGGTGGCACAGAATCGCTGCTGCTGGCGGTGAAAACCTACCGCGATATGGCACGCCAAACGCGAAAAATCAAACATCCCGAAATGATCCTGCCCGAATCGGCGCATGTGGCATTTTTAAAAGCGGCAGAGTATTTCGATGTGAAACCGGTTTTCGCCCCGCTGGATGACGGTTTCCGGGTGGATGTCGCCGCCGTGCAGAAACTCATCACCAAAAACACCATCCTGCTGGTCGGTTCCGCACCGAATTACCCCTTCGGCACGATTGACCCCATCGAAGATTTGGGACAGTTGGCGATGCGCTACAAATTGCCGCTGCACGTGGATGCATGTCTCGGCGGGTTTTTGCTGCCATTTTTTGAAAAACTGGGGCAACCCGTGCCGCTGTTCGATTTTCGGGTGCTGGGGGTCACGTCCATTTCGGCGGATGTGCACAAATACGGGTACGCCGCCAAAGGCGCATCCACGCTGCTGTACAAAAGTATGGATTATCTGAAATACCAATTTTTCGTTTCCACCGAATGGTCGGGCGGGGTGTTCGCCTCGGCGGGGCTGCTGGGAACTCGTCCCGGCGGGGCGATTGCGGCGGCATGGGCATCACTGATGGGGATGGGCGAGTCGGGGTATCTGTCGCTGGCGGAAAAGACGCTGGCAACCACCAAAAAACTGATGGACGGCATCAACGCCATACCGGAACTGGAAATTTTGGGTCAGCCCGATATGAGCGTTTTCACCTATCGCAGCGTTCATCCCGATGTGAACATTTTGGCGGTGGCAGACCGGCTCGAAGCGCGCGGCTGGCATATCGACCGCCAGCAGAAACCGGAAAGCCTGCACGCGATGGTCAATCCGGGGCACGCAGAAATTGCAGACGTTTTTCTGGCAGATTTGCGCGACGCGGTGGATTATGTGAAAGCGCATCCCAAAATGGCAACCAGCGGCACGGCGGCAACGTATGGTATGATTGCCAAAATTCCGTTTCGCGGCATGATTCGGGAGAACGTGCTGCAAATGATGATGGATATGTACGGTCCCGATGGCGGCACGCTGAATCTCGATGCGGAGGCGCAGGGGGGCATCGCCGCCAAAGCGGGCTTGTGGTATCTGAAATGGAAGAATCGGCTGGAGCGTTGGCGTCAGCGGCGGAGGTAGCAGGTTTCAAGTTCAAAGTTTCAGGTTTCAACCTGATTGACTGACAAATTTTTTTCTGACACCGGTTTTGCGGATTATCTTCGATTATGTTATGGCAAATCTCGGTTTGATAAAAAATCCACCACAAA
>JALVZI010000287.1 GCA_027022125.1 Anaerolineae bacterium
GACCTGCTGCCTGCCGAAATCGTCAATCAAGAACATACCGCAGTTGGCTTTCATTTGCAGCGGGGCTTCATAAAATTTTGCCACCGGGTCGAACCGCAAATCGAGGCTGTCCAGCGTCAACTCGCCGCCGACAATCACAAACGGGCGGCGATACAGTCGCCAGCGCGGGTCAATGGCAGGGTTGGGGTCAATCGGCACTTCGCGGTGGATGAGTTTATCGTACAGTTGGATGATTTGCCCGCCGACCGTCACCGCGTGCGGCAGCCAAACCGGGTCGCTGCCGGCAACCAGCATCCCCACTGCCTGCGCGATGGTCGTTTTTCCGTTGCCGGGCGGTCCATACAGAAAAATGGATGTGCCGGCGTTTACGGCGGGTCCAATGCGCCGGTGGAAATGTTGCGGCAGAATCAGGTGGCTCAATGCCTGTTGCACCCGTTCCGGGCTGATGGGGTCTTTTCGCGTTTGCAGGATGACCGCTTTGTTGTATTTTTCCAGCGGCACGGGGACGGGTCCAATATACTGCGACCGTTCCATCGCATCGCGGGCGCGGTTTTTCCCTTCATCGGTGATGGCATAGGTGTAACCCTGTCGCCCCAAACCGCCCAACCCGCTGGTTCCACGACGCACTTCCAGCAGATGTTCCCGCTGCAAGCGTTCCAAAACCTCATCGGTTACGCGGAATGGCAGTTGTATCACCCGTTTCACATCGCTGCCGGAAGCCTTGCCGTAATTAAAGAAATATCGCAGAACAATATCGTAAACCAATGCAGTGGGAATATCCAATTGTTCAAAACTGGGGGGAGGCGCTAAAACTTCTTCCATTCCATTCATTGCCACGGTGGACTCTCCTACCGTTTACATTTTTTGATATTCCCCATCTTACTCGATTTTCTCCGGTGTGGCAACCACACCATAGAACTATTGGCATTTAACAATGATGTCTCTTTTTGTTTTTTGGCGCATTATTGTGTACAATAACCGCATTCACAAAGATTGAATTTTCTATATTGTTTTGATGATAAAGGAGGTCATTGAATGACTGCATCAACTGAACAGTATTTGACCATTCGCGAGGCGGCAGAACGGTTGAATGTCAATCCGCGCACCATCAATCGCTGGATTCACAAAGGCGAATTGGACGCGGTGAAATTGCCGGGGCGTGCCGGGGGCGAGTTCCGGGTGGCAGTGAGCGAGTTACAGCGATTGCTGGGCGAAATTCCCACCGACGATGTGGCGGCGCTCCGTTCCGAGCGAAACCGTATGCGGGCGCTGCTGAGCGCAATTTGGGAACAGTGCGAACATGCCATTTACGTTTCCGGCAGAGGGTACGAAGTTTTGCTTGAGCCGGAACTGTACAACCAGATTCGAGATATGGTCGGCAACGAATAATCTGACCGGTTGAAATTTTATGAGCGGGGGTAGAAATCTATCTGGCAAGCGACCGAGTCTTGCAACTGAACTGCGTATTGCGTGTTGCGTAATTTTTCGCAACGCGCAATATGTTTACCAATAGAACCCGAATAAAAATCAGCAACGGGTGAAAACTATGGATGTAAAATCGAATGTTTGGCTGGAAGTGGACGGTAAAGTGGTGATGAGCCTGTGGCGGGTGCGGTTGCTGAAAGCGGTGGCAGAAACCGGTTCAATTTCAAAAGCCGCCGAAGTGATGGACATTCCATATCGGCGGGCGTGGGAAAAAATCCATCAATCAGAAGAGCGGCTGGGCATAAAATTGATTGACACACAGGTGGGCGGCTCCGGCGGCGGTGGCGCGCAAATCACCACCGAGGGGAAAGCGCTCATCGAAAAATATACTGCGCTCATCACCGGCGTGGACGGACTGCTGCAGCAACGGTTTCGGGAGATTTTTGACTAATTTTTTAAACGGCGTTATGTTTGTGCTACATAGCGCCGGTTTTCCCGCTCATCAAATTGTTGGAGAATGCAGAATGAAAAACCGTTTCCGTCTCTTTTTTGCTGTCATATTGCTGATTTTGACTCTGGCAATTCCCGCGCAAGCGCAATCACCGACCTGCCAATTAACCGTCACCGTCCAACTGAACGACTGGCTCTCCAAAATTGCCGAAAAATTTTACGGCAATCCGCTGGCGTACCCGGCGATTGTGACGGCTACCAACGCCCGCCACGCTGCCGATGACACCTTTGCCGCGATTGACGACCCGAATATCATCGAGCCGGGCTGGCATTTGTGCGTTCCGTCGCCGGATGATGCCGCCGTACTGCTCGACGGGGTGACGGTGGCGCACCCCACCACCGATGTTGGGCGGCTCATTTTGGCGACCACCACCAGCACCGACAATTCCGGTCTGCTCGATTTCATTTTGCCTGATTTTGAGCAGAAATATCATGCCGATGTGGATGTGATTGCCGTCGGCACGGGGCAGGCACTCAAACTTGGTCAGCAGGGCGATGCCGATGTGCTGCTGGTGCACGCTCGCGCCAAAGAAGATGCGTTCATCCGCGCCGGGTACGGTGTGAATCGGCAGGATGTGATGTATAATGATTTTGTGATTGTCGGTCCGCCCGATGACCCCGCGGGCATTGCCGGTATGACCGATGCAGCGGCGGCAATGGCGAAAATTGCTGAAACGCACAGCCTGTTTGTGTCGCGGGGGGATGAGAGCGGTACGCACACAAAGGAAAAATCGTTGTGGGCGGCGGCGGGTATCGAACCGGCGGGCGATTGGTACATTTCGGCGGGGCAGGGGATGGGCGCGGTGCTCACGCTGGCGAATGAACAACTGGCATACACCCTCAGCGACCGCGCCACCTATCTTGCCCGCACGCTGGAAGGCACCGATTTGGTGGTGCTGGTGGAAGGCGACCCCATACTTTTCAACCCGTATGGGGTGATGGCGGTCAATCCGCTGATACACCCCGGTGTGAATTTCAATGGCGCAACCGCGTTCATCAATTGGATAACCGACCCCGAAACCCAGCAACTCATTGCCACCTTCGGCGAAAAAGAATTCGGGCATCCACTCTTCACACC
>JALVZI010000288.1 GCA_027022125.1 Anaerolineae bacterium
GGATTTTTCCCCCCTCCCTTTGGGGGAGGGGGCAGGGGGAGGGTGAAAATCCGGTCAGACAAATAGTTTGTCCAAAATACAATCACACGCTGTACAGTTACAAAAAAATTTTAAATTCTCCGCGCCTCTGTGTCTCTGTGGTGAAAAATTAACCTTTTTTCAGAGGAGTCAGTGCCGTAAACAAAAATTTGTTTGCCGTACACGGGCAAGTTTGGTATGCTATGGCTATCTCGGTTTAAGAGGTGATTTTATGCAAATCCGAAAACTAGCGACAGCCATCGGCATTTCCATTTTCATCGGCATTGCGGCAACGGCGAGCATTCTCGCCGCAAATCTGCTGACCAATGGGGGATTCGATAGACCGTTTGACGATAGCGGGCGGGTATGGCGCGACCAGCACGAGTTGGTGGCTTCCGGTTGGCAGCCGTTTTGGGTTGCCGCCAATACCTACAATGGCGACGCGGACGCGCCGAGACTCCACTGGATGAGTGCGGAGCAATTCGCGGCGTATTTTGGCGGGATTGATTATCGGGTGGAAGGCAATCAGGCGCAGAATATGTGGTCGTCATACGAATTTGACGGCGGGGTGTACCAGCAAATCGCAGTAACGGCGGGGCAGGATTACGCTTTCGATGTGGGTATGGTGACCTATTGGCGCGGTCCCGGTTATCCCGATACCAACGGCGTGATGGTGAAAATGGTGGGCATCGACCCCACCGGCGGCACCGACCCCACCAGTGCCAACATCGTTTGGAGCAACCCCGACAGCAACGACAAAGCGTGGGTGTATATGGATGTTGCGGCGACGGCGCAGTTGTCCACAGTGACGGTGTTTGCCAAAGTTTCTGCGCCGGATAACAACAATCACACCGATTTGGATATGGTCTATTTCGATGCGGCGCACTTTGACCGCGCGCCGGTTGTGACCGGTTTCCACACGGATGCTGCCGGTACAACCATTACCGCCGCTTGGAATGGTGCGGCGCAACCGGATTGGTCGCTGAAAGGGTGCGAAGTGCAGTACCGCGATGAAAGCAATTCGGATTGGATAACCCTGCATTCAAAATCCGACCAGAGTACCTCCGCAAAATTTGACGGGATATCGGGACACAGTTACCGCGTGCGCGTGCGGGCATGGCAAACCAAAATTGAGTCATACAATGCCGATATTGATATGCCCGGTGTGTGGCAGGAACGCACGGTGATGCTCGGCAGCGTGTTGGACGGTACACTTTTCAACAATACCGAAAACGCCGTCAGTGGGGTGACGGTTGCCGTCAGCGGCACGGTGACCCGAACCGTCAGCGGCGCGGACGGGCAATTTTCGCTGGTGACGGGCGCGGGCACGGTCGGCATCACCGCGACCACTACCACCGGTTGGCAGTCGCCGGCGCCGGTGTGGGCGGATGTGCCGGAAAACGGCACAGCGGCAATCACGCTGACCCTGCGCCCGCCCGATGATTTCATCGCCAATGGCGATATGGACGGTTCGCTGGCGGGCTGGCAGCACACGCTCACCGCACCGAAATTCGATGCCGGCGCGCCGCGCGCCGGCAGTGCGAGCCTGTGTATCACCGAAACGGCTCGGCTGACCGCCACCGCTACCGTCACCGATATGTATCGCCCCACGCTGTCATTTTGGGTGCGGGTGCAGGGTGACGGAGACGACTCACTCACTGCGGAAATTTTTGTGCCCGGTGTGATTCCCGCTACCGGCGCAGTGACCATCACCGCCGACAGCGGTTGGCGGCACGTTTTTGTGCCGCTGGGTGTGAGCGCGATACCCGGCTCCGGCACGGCGAATCTCGGCGGGTCGGGGGTTTTTCCGCAGGATGAACTGTATTCCGGCGGCATCGGCGTGCAATTTTCGGCGGCGCAGAATGGCGCGCCCACCGAATTTTGTGTGGATGAAATCAGTGCGGGCAGTCAATGGGGCGGGGTAAACAGGGTTTTTCTGCCGCTGGTGATGAAGGAATAGTTCTTGGTTCAAAGTTCAAGGTTTCAAGTCCAATGTCACGTTTCACGCATCACGAAAGCAAGGAGCAGGAAGCAAGAAGCAAGGGGATGAACAATTCACGCATCACTCGTCACGAAACACGCATCACGAAACACGAAATACGCCTCGCGGATGTACGGTTGCAGCGGTTCCCACCGCCCGATGGCTTCCAGATAGCGGCGCACCCAGTCTCGCCATTCGGATAGTGTTTCGGGGCGCGGGGTGGGACAGAATTTCCGCAAAAAGGGCACCATCCGCAATTCGGCGGTCAGCAATTCATCGAGCATCAGCCATGCCATGGGACCGCCTTCTTTCAGAAAATCACTTTCGGTGATGGCGCGAACGGTGGCAGACAGGTTGTATGGCACGGTGCGGTGCGCGGCGTGCCATTTTCCGTTTCGATGGGTGAGCATCAGATATTGCGCATCGGTCGTGTCGCCAAAAGGCTGCCCGACGCTGCCCGTCAGCACCAGAAATTTGTCGCGCCAGCGCATTTGCCACTGCATATGCACGTGTCCTCCGGCGATGGTTTTGGCAGGAACGTGCGCCAGCGCGGCGGTCATATCGGCATCAATCCCCGCGGCGAAACTGCGGTCGGCGCGCAACGGCGATGCGTGACACACCAGCACATCGTCGCCATCCGGTCCGGCAATGGTGTGGGTCAGCGGCAGAGCGTCAATTTCGGTAACGGTTTGGGTGGAAAGTTGTCGCGCGGTAAAACGGGCGGGCATAAACTGGATGAGCCGCCGGATGTCGGGATTTCGGTCGGGCTGGTAATAGGCTAACATATATTCTTCGTGGTTGCCGCGCACGACGGGGATATTTCGCGCACGGAGAATTTTCCACACCACTTCCGATTCGGGAAACGGGTTGACGGCATCACCCGCGCAGATGATAGCATCGGGGTGTTGGCGGTCAATATCATCCAGCACGGCTTCCAGCGCGGCTTTATTGCCGTGAACATCGGCGAAGAGAGCGATTTTCATGCGGTATCCTTTCGG
>JALVZI010000289.1:0-712 GCA_027022125.1 Anaerolineae bacterium
CCCCGGCGGGCGCGTCGCCGCCAAAGTTGCCCATCTCGGCGATAGTACACTCGTTTTCGGCGGGCTGGCGCTGGCATACTGGGCGGGCTGGCAGTTTCAACTGCCAACCGTGCGGGCGGCGGTGTTCGGCGCGCTGATAACCATTCTCATCACGGCGGCAATTGTTTTCGGCGTGAAATACACCATCCGCCGCGAACGCCCGCGCGACCCCACCGGATTTGTCACCATCAAATATGACAAATACAGTTTCCCGTCCGGGCATTCCGCGCGGATGAGCGCGCTCGGCGGGGCGATTTTCTTTTTCCACCCGCCGCTGGGATTGCTGCTGCTGGCGCTGTCGGTGGCGGTGGCGGCGGCACGGGTGGCTATCGGCATCCATTTTGCGGGCGATGTGCTGGTCGGCTGGCTCATCGGCGCGGTGTGCGCCGTGGGCGTTTCGCTGTGGTTTCCGCTGTGAAGATGGTTTCAAGTTCAAAGTTTCGGGTTTCGGGTTTCAGGTTTGAGTACACTGAAAAGAGGTATTTACCTCACACAATACCCGCAGGGCACAGGCGCCGCCAAGTCGCACAGATTTAAAGGTTTTTGGTAACTGCCCAAGGAGGCAAGAAAAACGTAGGGGCACGCTGCAGCGTGCCCCTACGAAGCCAAAAGAATCGGTCGGTTCGCGTTAAAATCCGTAGGGGCGGCTCGCGAGCCGCCCCTACACCACGTC
>JALVZI010000289.1:722-2988 GCA_027022125.1 Anaerolineae bacterium
GGCGGGAATGACATTATAAAAATTGCCGATGGTTTCTGTAATTTTGGCACACTTTTCAAAAGTTTCATTTAGTTCGCACAGAAATCTTTGTTTTTCTTGGCGTCTTTGCGTCTTTGCGTGAGAATTTTAGTTTTTTCAGGAAAATAACGTTTAAAATCTGTACCCACAGGGCATAATGCAAAACCAACAAACATTATCGGCAATAAACCAAATTCTCTTGAAAAATCGTAGGGGCAGTCCCTTGTGGCTGCCCTGTTCCGGGCGACCACAAGGGTCGCCCCTACATATCAAACGAATATCTGGCTTGAGTTTGCAATAATAATGTTCATCTGCGTCCATCTGTGTTCATCTGTGGACTGTAAAACTTACTGAGGTTCTTTTGAAAAAAAACTATCTGCTGACCACCGTTTTTTTCTCCGGGATGACCGTGCTGGCGGTGGAACTATCTGCCAGCCGTTTGCTCGACCCGTTTTTCGGCAATTCCATCATCATCTGGGCGAATCTCATCGGGCTGGTGCTGATATATCTCAGCGTGGGTTACTGGCTCGGCGGCAAATGGGCAGATGCCGACCCGCGCGGCACGACATTTTTCCAAATTATCGCTTGGGGCGCGTTTCTGGTGGGGCTGATTCCGCCGGTTGCCCGACCCATTTTGCGCTGGAGTCTGGCGGGATTCGCCACGTTTGACGCGGGCATTCTCATCGGCTCGCTGTTGGGCGTGCTCATTCTGTTCAGCGTGCCGCTCACCCTACTGGCGATGGCGTCGCCGTTTGCCATTCGGCTGGCGGTGAAAAACGTGCAAAACGCGGGGCAGGCGGCGGGACAAATTTATGCCGTCAGCACACTGGGCAGCATTTTGGGCACATTTCTGCCGGTGTTGGTTTTCATTCCGAATATCGGCACGCGGCGCACATTTCTGCTTTTTTCGGCGGTACTGCTGGTGGTTGCCGTGGGCGGGCTGTTCCAACTGTCGCGCAAATTGGGGATGCTCTATCTGCTGCAAGTGGTCGCGCTGACGCTGGTGGCACTGTTCGGCACGGGTGGGGTCATCAAACCGAATAAAAACGCCATTTTCGAGACCGAGTCGCCGTACAATTACATTCAGGTGGAACAAATCGGCGATGATATTCTGCTGCGGCTGAATGAAGGCGAGGGCATTCATTCGGTGTACACACCGGGCACACCGCTCGGATACGGCATTTGGGACTATTTTTTGATGGCGCCGTTTTTCAATCCCGCGCCATACGCCGAAACAGAGGTGGGCAGTCTGCTGCTCATCGGCGCGGCGGCGGGAACGATTCCAAAGGCATACACGGCGGCATTCGGCGCAATTCCGATTGACGGGGTGGAACTCGACCCGGAAATCAGCGCGGTGGGACGGCGGTTTTTCGACATGACCGAGCCAAATCTGACGACCATCAATCAGGGCGGACGGTATTTTCTGAACACCACCGGCAAAAAATACGATGTCATCGCGGTGGATGCGTACCGTCCGCCGTACATTCCGTTTCAGTTGACCACTGTGGAATTCTTTCAAGAAATTTACGACCATCTGAACGATGACGGGGTGGTCGCCATTAACGCCGGACGCAGCACGCACGATTATTCGCTGGTGGTGGCGCTGGGCAGCACCATGCGCGCGGTGTTTCCCAGCGTATATGTGATTGACGCGCCCACCGGCGATTTCGAGTTGGGGAACAGTTTGGTGGTTGCCACCAAACGCCCGTCCACCCTGAACGATTTTCTGCAAAACGCCGACACGCTGCAAAACGAATGGCTGAAAGGCGTTGCCGCCCGCGCGCTGAACACCACCATTTTCGGCATTGCCTGCGCCCCCGATGCACCATTCGTCGCCGGGCGCGGCACGCTGCCCCCCGCACTCCCCGATGCCTGCACACCCCCTTTCACCGATGACAAAGCGCCCGTCGAACAGGTTTTGCACGGGCTGATACTGCGATTTATGCTCGGCGGTTGAGCAATTTACCCCGACCGGTTGCCTGCCCGTTCAGGATTTGATATAATCCTAACAACACGAAAGGTTCGTTTGGGAAAAACACTTTGGAGAAAACTTATGGCAGTTTATCGCACGGAGTTGCTGGAAGCCACGCTGGAAAGATTGGTGAACCAGTTGGAACACGCTCACGGCGCAGTCATCGTCAGCATTGAAGGGTTTGTGGTTGCGGCACACACGGTAAAAAATAGCGGTAACGGGTACGATGAAAAAGCAACCGACAGCCCGCAGGTGGCGGCGATGGCAGCCACACTG
>JALVZI010000290.1 GCA_027022125.1 Anaerolineae bacterium
CGGTAGTGCGCGTCGGCGGTGCGCCACAGTTTCGGTCGGCGCGGCTGCCATATCGCCTGCGGGCTGGGGCGGATGAGCCGGAAGCGTCCCACCTGCTCCAGTTTTTCAAAATTGCCGCTGTCCAAAAGTTGGTAGGTATTTTTATGGTTCGACATTGGTTTCTCGGTGAACTAAATAACTAATATTACGCAGTCGAAAATTTGACAAAACAATGTACCGGCAACAAATGCCGGTAGCGAATTTCCCCCATTTCCCCTTTATTCTCCCCCAATTTGGGGGGCGAGTCTGCCATAGCACAATATAATAACCCGACAATTAAATCTGGATGATGCAATAGTGTATTGGTAAAAAGTTTCAATCGGTTTTGTGTGAATCTGTGTCCATTTGCGGTGTTTCCAGCGAAACGGAAACCGGCATTTTCATTACAAACGGACACTGCGCCGCGCCGGGGCAGCGACTGCACCCGCCCGCGCTGCACACGGGGAGCGTCTCGGCGGGCTGCACTTCATCACCGCGCAGACGACCCTTTCGCACCCAAAAATCAATCATACCGTGCAGGGCGCTTTCTTCCACCTGCAATTGCGCCGCCAGTTGATGAAAGGTGATGATTCCGCGCGCGGATTCAATTTCGTGTAATAGTTGGTAGAGCATTTATCCCCATCCCAGTAACTTTCCGCCCTGAAAAATCAGCAGCGCCATCACCCACGCCAGCGATGTTTGTCCCACGATGCCCAGCCACATCCACTGCGTGCCGAATTCCTGCCGTTGCGCGGCGAGCGTCGCCACGCAGGGGGTGTAGAGCAGTACGAATACCAAAAATGCCAGCGCGGCGAGCGTGCCGTGTCCGCCGCTGACCTGCTCGAACTCGGCGCGGATGGTTTCCGGCAGGGTGGAGGGTTCTGCTGTGCCGGTATCCGCCGGGAAAAGATTGATGCCCACCACCAGCGGAATGGCTTTCAGCGTGTCTACCGCAGCCTGCCCGAAACCGACCACCGTTTCGCGCAAATCTTCCTGCCACGAAGTTTCCACCGCACTGCCGGTTGTGTCATCTGCGCTGTATTCTTGTGCCAGCGTGCTGACCACCACTTCTTTCGCCACAAATCCGGTGACCAGCGCGCCGCTGTTTTCCCAGTTGCCAAATCCCAGCGGTTTGAAAATTGTCTGCGCCAGCCCGTTCGACAAAAAGGCAAAGGCGCTGCTGTCCACCGGTGTATTGCCAAACGACCCGCCGCCGCTCATCGGAATTGCCATCAGCAGCCAAACCACCAAACTTGCCGCCAAAATCATCGTCCACGCATTGTGGATGAACGCCGAGGTTCGTTCCCAAATGTATGACCACACGGTCGGCAGGTTTGGCGGGCGATACGGCGGCAGTTCCATCACCAGCGCGGTTTGTTCGGTGGGGAGGAACAGCGTTTTGCGCAGCAGCATTCCCACACCAATTGCCGCCAAAATGCCGAGCAGATACAGTCCGAAAATAACCGCCCCGGCATATCGCGGAAAGAAGATGGTGGTGAAAAGAATGTACACCGGCAGCCGCGCGCCGCAACTCATAAATGGAACCAGCAATCCGGTCAAAATGCGGTCGCGCCGGTTTTCCAGCGTGCGGGTGGCATACACGGCGGGCACGTTACAGCCGAACCCAACAATCATCGGCAGGAAACTTTTGCCGTGCAGACCGATAACGCGCATAAATCTGTCCATCACAAACGCGGCGCGCGCCATATACCCCGAATCTTCCAGCAGTGCCAGCGCCAGATACAGCGACATCAGCACCGGCACAAATGCCAGCACGCCGCCCACCCCGGCGATAACGCCATCCACCAGCAAACTGCTGACCCACGTATTTTGCAGATGCAGTATTTGCAAAATAGCGAGCGTGCGGTTGGTGATGGGACCTGCCAGCGTGTTGGTTATCCAGTCCAGCATCGGCGCGGCGACATCGGTGGTAATTTTAAAAACGAACCACATAATGCCCAGAAAAATCGGAATGCCGAGCCACTGGTTGGTCACAATGCGGTCAACCCGGTCAGACCAACTTTCGGCGGTGCCGGCGGGTGTTTTTACAATTTGGTGAACCAGATTGTTCACGAATCGATAGCGGGCATCTGCCAGCGCGATGTCCACTTCCGCGCCGAAAAGCGGTTCCAGCCGGTCGAAGGTTTCATTCAGCGCGGCGAGCACATCGGTTGCGCCCGCCGACTGCACCTCTGCCAGCAGGTCGTCATCCCGTTCCAGCAGTTGAATTGCCAGCCAGCGCGGCGGATAGCGATTTGCCAGCGCAGGATGGGCGGCAATCGCGGCGGTGAGTTTTTCCAGTTCGGTTTCGATGGGCTGCCCGTAATCTATTGTCGGGCGGGTGGAGCGTGTGGTGCGCGGCATTATGGCGATACCTTCGATAGCGAGGATGTGTGGGTGGCATAGGTGAGAATGAGCGATTTCAGCGCGTCAATACCTTCTTTTTGCCGAGCCACCATCGGCAGAACGGGAACGCCTCCCAGCAGTTGCGACATTTTTTCGGTGTCGATGTGGATACCGTGCCGCCGCGCCATATCAAACATATTCAGCACGATGATGAGCGGCACACCCGTTTCCAGAATTTGGCTGGTCAAATACAGGTTGCGTTCCAGATTGTTGGCGTCCACTACATTGATGACCACCGCCGGGCGTTCTTTGACGATATAATCGCGGGCGATTTGTTCTTCGGCGGAAAACGCGGACAGGCTATATGTGCCGGGCAAATCGACCAGTTCGATTTCTTTCCCCTGCACGGTGAAATAACCGATTTTCTGCTCGACGGTTTTGCCGGGCCAGTTGCCCACGTGCTGTTTCGAGCCGGTGAGCACATTAAAAATGGTGCTTTTGCCGGTATTTGGATTTCCCGCCAGCGCAATGGTTAGGTCTGCCATAACAATTCTATCTCTGCACCCTGATTGACTGACAAAACTCAAAAAACCTATAAATGCGATATACCCCGAGAT
>JALVZI010000291.1 GCA_027022125.1 Anaerolineae bacterium
CGACCCGTTAACCATTTTCGCCCCGCCGACACCTCCCGCCAGTGCGACAACTTTTGGGTTATTGGTCATTGGTTGTTCGTCCTTTGTCATTTATCATTCGCAGATTCGCAAATTCGCTCATTCATTCCGTTCGCCCGTTCCACATTATTTTTCCGGCGAGCGATTGCCGCGTTTTTTGCGGTGATTCGGCGGGATAGCCGAGCGTCATCAGCCCGACCGGTTCCCAATCGGGCGGAAGTTTCAGCGTGTTGCGCACCAGTTGCGGCACGAAAAGGGGTGCGCACACCCAATTCATTCCCAAACCGATACTGTGCGCCATCAGCCACATATTTTGCCCCGCCATCGAAACGGACTGCACAGCGAGCACCCATTCGTTCCGCGCGCGGCGTGCGTCGGGGTACACATCCATTTCCGCCATACTGAGACACATCACAATGACCACCGGCGCGCCGGTGATGCGCCGAAAACTGCGCTGCACATCATTTTCGATGTCGGCGGGGTCGTCGGCATCGGCGGTGCGGTCTGCCCGCAGACGCTCGCCCATCGCCCGCGCCAGCCGCGATTTTTCGACAGTGGCGGTCAGTACGGCGAATCGCCACGGCTGGCGGTTGTGTGATGACGGCGCCCAGCGTGCCGCTTCAAGGATGGTTTCGATGGTTTCGCGCGGCACGGGACGGTCGGTGTATTTTCGGATGGCGCGGCGGGTTTTGATGGTTGTCAGTAGATTAGTCATCGGTTGTCAGTTTTTGGTTTTCAGTGGTCAGTCGTCAGAAAACTGATGACTGATAACTGACAACTATCTCACCGAAACAGGTCATTTTTTTTGGCGCGGAGAACATCTGCCGCGCGGGCAGTGTCGTCCGGCTCATATTCGATACCGCGGGCGATGACCACCGGACACGATTCGGTGGCTTGCCCCATCACCAAACTTGCTCCCGCAGCGAGTTGGTCGGCGAAGGCAACTTCGGTGTGCTGCAGACGGTTGCCGAACAAATCGGGATGCCCGCGCAAATCCTGCACCGGTTTCAGCCCCGCCAGCCCGATGACCACCCCCGTTGTGCCGATGCGCCACGGTCTGCCGTGACTATCCACAATCAGCACGGGCGGATTTTGCCCGGTGAGCCGCGCCAGCCCCGCGCGAATGCGACGCGCGCTGGCATCAGAATCAGCAGGCAAGCGCAAAACAATTTCCTCCGCTTCCGGCGCGACATTCGAGTGGTCAAGCCCGGCGTTGGCGCTGATGAATCCGGCGCGGTGCTGCACTATCAGCACGCCCGGTTTGGCGCGGATGATTTCGGCAGTATCCCACAGAATCACTTCCACCTGCCGCGGGTCTTTGCGGGTAATTTTCGCCAGTTCCACCGCCCGCGCCGATGGCGTAACCGTCTTCAAATCCACAAAACGGTTCTCCGCTTTGGAAACGATTTTCTGGGCGATGATGACAATATCCCCCACCAGCAGCGACTGTCCGGCGGCTTTCAGCGCGGCGGCAATCAGCGCGGCGATGTTGTCGCCGGGGGAGACGATGGGTAAATTTGGGACAGGAAGACAAGATAGCATAATTACGAGTTACGAATAGCGAGTTACGAATGTTTTTTGTTACGCAATGTTTTGATGGATGCAACCGTCATTGCCACAATTTCGTTTGTTTCCACCATCAAATCTTTCAACAGATGCTGTGGCACAATATTTGCCTCCACCAGTAGTTCCAGCCAATAAAGGGTTTCATCTGCCTCCTCTTCCACAATTTTCAGTTTGTTAATCCGGTCGGCGACAGATTTGGCGCGCAGTGATGCTCGATAGTTTGCCCCCACCGAAGTTGCCGAACGCAACACCTGCCGCGCAATAACATTCGATGTGCGATTCTCCGGTAGCGTTTCGGTCATTTTGATAACGCGCAACGCCAATTGTTTTGTGCGATATTGCAAATGTTGCCGATTCATTCGTCACTCGCTACTCGTCATTCGCTATTCGTCAGATTCCCGTAATCTTTATCCCCGCGGCTTTGGCTTTGTGCCGAATGTTAATGCCGATGAGCACGGCAGTCAGCCCTTCGATGACCGCTGCGTTTTGGATGGGTCCCGCGTCAATACCGCGCATACCTGCTGCGCCCGCCATAGCGATAACTTCCTTTTTCGCTTCTTTGTCGTTGCCGCACACCAGCACATCGCAATCAATGGGATGCTCGACATCGCTCAAATGCCCCGCGCCGATATTTTGAAACGCCGACACCACCCGCACGCCATCGCCGAGCAATGCCTGCGCCTGCTGTCCCGCTGCACCCTCCGGCGGAATGTGCGCAATGCTCACCTTCGGCGGTTTGAGCGGCACAGTCACATCCACCAGAATTTTGCCCTGCAACAGGTCTTTCAGCCCGCCGAGGGTGTCGCTGTGGAATTTGTACGGCACGGTCAGCACGGCAATATCGCAGGTTCGCACCGCATCTTCATTTTGCATTCCGGTCAGCAATTCTGCGCCAAGTTTTTCATTCCATTCGGCGGCAACCTGCTGTGCTTTTTCCAGTTTTCGGGAACCGATGATAACTCGATACTGTTCCGATTTCGCCCAACGCGCCGCCAAACCGGGACCTTCGTGTCCTGTGCCGCCAATTACTGCGATGGTTTTTTTGTCTGTCATAGATATGCTCCTTTAGTTTTTAGTTTTCGGTTTTTAGGGCGTGTTGACGTTTTGTTTTCAGTGGGAAAAACGCATCCTGAGTAGCGGTTCACGCAGTGAACCGCGTATCGAAGGCGTTTTTCCCTGCCGATTTTCACCCTTCGATACGCCCTGCGGGCTACTCAGGATGAAAAATCGGCAAACGTCAACAGAACCTAGTTTTCGGTTTATGAATTCACTGAACTAAATGAAACTTTTGAAAAGTGTGCCAAAATTACAGAAACCATCGGCAATTTTTTAAATGTCATTCCCGCTTTCGCGGGAATCCACGATGTTTTGCTGTGGATTCCGGATATTTCC
>JALVZI010000292.1 GCA_027022125.1 Anaerolineae bacterium
TTTTCACGAATTTCACGGACTTTAAATGTCATTCCGGAATTTCCCGCAGGGAAATATCCGGAATCCACAGCAAAAAAACAGTGGATTCCCGCTTTCGCGGGAATGACATACGTTTCCTTTTTCGACCATATACCACAGGATAACACGGTCTTCGAGTTTTGTCAGTCAATCAGGAATAACATTTCACCTTTAAGGAGGTCTATATGGCTCTTAACCCAACTCCGGGACTTCCACCATTTGAATACGTTAAGCCTGCCTCACTCGCCGAAGCCAGCGCATTTTTGGCTGAACACGCCGGTGAAGCCCGCCCCTTCATGGGCGGCACCGATACCTTCGTGCGTATGCGAGACAAAGCATGGAAAGACAAATTTGTGGTGGACGTCAAAAACTTCGACGGAATGCACAGCATTTCTTTCGACCCGCAAAACGGCTTGACTATCGGTGCGGCAGTCAGTATGAATAAAGTCGCTGCGTCGCCGTTTGTGCAAGAACACTACCCGCTGCTGGCAGAAGCCGCCCGCTCGGTAGCCAGTTATCAACTGCGCAGCCGAGCCACACTGGTGGGCAACATTTGTAACGCCTCACCCGCCGGAGACACACTCGGCGCGAGCATTTTGCTGGGCGGGGTACTGCACGTTCACGGCGTGGATGGCGAACGGGACGAACCGCTGGACGGTTTTTTCCACGGACCGGGCAAAACCAATCTCAAGCCGGGCGACATCGCTACCGCCATTCATTTTCCGCTGCCCCCCGCCAACGCTGTCGGTAAATATATCAAACTCAATCGCAATAACGATGGCGATTTGGCAATTGTCGGCGTGACCGTGCTGGGCTACCCCGACAGCGCCACCGCGTCGGGCTTCCGGTTCAAAATTGCGCTGGCATCCGTTGCCCCCGTGCCGCTGGTCGCCACCGCCGCCGCAGAGATTCTGGCAAACAGCCCCATCACCGATGACACCATCGCCGCCGCCGCGCAAGCCGCCATGGATGCCAGCACGCCCATCGACGACACGCGCGGTTCAGCCAAATATCGCAAACTGATGGTACGCAATTTAACCAAACGCGCCGTATCGGAAGTTTGGGGCAAATTACAGGGATAATGGAGGAACGATGGCTCATCATACAATAACTTTAACCGTAAATGGCGAAACCGAAACCGTGACGGTTCCCTCTCATATGACTCTGTTGGAAATGATTCGCGAAGAATTGGCGCTGACCGGCACGAAAAACGGCTGTGCATCCGGCGAATGCGGTGCGTGCACGGTGATGTTCAACGGCGAACCGGTGAACAGTTGTATGGTGCTGGCGGTAGAAGCCGATGGCGCAACCGTCACCACCGTGGAAGGTCTGGCACACGACCATCAACTCGACCCACTGCAAGAGGCGTTTGTCGAAAGCGGCGCGGTGCAGTGCGGCTTCTGCACGCCGGGGATGCTCATTTCGTCCAAAGCGTTGCTGCTGCGCACGCCCAACCCTTCCGAAGATGAAATCCGCGAGGCGCTGGTGGGCAATTTGTGTCGCTGCACCGGTTATGTTCGCATTGTGGATGGCGTAAAACAAACCGTAAAAATCGCGGCGGAAACCAACAAATAATCGCCGGCACACGTTCAAACTATAAAAAAGGAGTTGGCTTATGGTTATGGCTCAAACCGAAAAAATACCCGATTTAATCGGTAAAAGCGTCCCCCGCATTGACGTGAGAGAAAAAGTTACCGGCGCAGCAATTTACGCCGACGATATTCAATTTGGCAAAAAATTACTCTATGCGCGCGTGAAACGCAGCCCGTACCCGCACGCGCTCATCAAATCGATTGACACCAGCAAAGCCGAAGCGCTGCCCGGCGTGAAAGCCGTGGTCACGGGCAAAGATTTTCCCAACCGCATTGGATTGTATCTGAAAGATAAACATATTTTCGCGCTCAATCGCGTCCGTTTTGTCGGCGAACCGGTGGTCGGCGTTGCCGCCGTGTCGGAAGAAATCGCCGAGCAGGCACTCGACCTGATTGAGGTGGAATATGAAGTGCTGGAAGCCGTCACCGACCCGGTGTACGGCGCAACCGCCGATGCGCCGCTCATTCATCCCAAATTGGGCGAATATGAAGTGCCGAATTTCATCTTCCCCAAACCGGGAACCAACATTTCCAACCATTTCAAAATCCGCAAAGGCGACACCGAAGCCGCATTTAAAGAGTGCGCCGCTGTGGTCGAAAAAACCATTCGCGTGCCGCATGTGCAACACGTTCCCATCGAACCGCACGTCGCCATTGCCCAGATGGATGAAACGGGCAAAGTGACGCTGTGGGCATCGTCGCAGTCGCCCTTTGCCCAGCGAAATCTCATCGCCAAAACGCTGGGCATCTCCCAAAGCGATATGCGCGTCATCGCGCCGTATGTCGGCGGCGGATTCGGCTGTAAAGCGGGCGTCACCATGGAAGCCATTCCGGTGGCAATCGCCACCAAAGTGCCGGGCTATCCCGTCAAATTCCGCCTGACCCGCGAAGAAGAATTTTACACCAATTTTGTGCGGCAGGGACTGGTCATCAAATTGAAAGTTGGCTGCGACGCCGACGGCAATCTGCTGGCGATGGAAAATACCATGTACTGGGACGGCGGCGCATCCACCGAATACGGCGTGAACATCACCCGCGCGGGCGGATATAGCAGCACCGGACCGTATGACATCCCCAATGTTAAAACCGACAGTCTGTGTGTGTACACCAACCATCCCATCGGCGGGGCGTATCGCGGGTTCGGTATGTCGGAATTGCACGCCGGTATCGGGCAGGTGATGGACGAACTGGCAAACGCCATCGGGATGGATAAAGTGGAGTTCCACCTGAAAAACGTGGTTCAGGGCGGCGATACGCTGGCAACCGGCATGAAAATGCACCCCACCGGCTTGTCGAAATGTATCGAAAAAGTCGCCGAAGCCGTCGAATGGGGCAAAAAATCGCCGCCGAGCGCCCCG
>JALVZI010000293.1 GCA_027022125.1 Anaerolineae bacterium
AGCCAGAAGTTCCCCGTTTCAAACAGCACCACCACACTGCCCCAGATGGTCACAAACCACAAACGCGGTTCTTCCAACCACTGCGGAATCAGCAGCGATAACCGGTATGCGCCGGTCATCGCCAGCGGGATGAGGGGGGGCCACTCCAGCCAAAAATCGCGGAAGGGAATCAAGCCGAAATCGGAGAGTTGGACGATGCCGAAATAGAAATTGAAATCGGAGAAATCGCGGATGAACCCGCCGGGACGCATCAGCAGCAGCGCCAAAAAGCGAAACGCGGCAAACAGCGCCAGCATCAGCCAAAAATCGGTGCGCGATTCGGTTTTGGATACTCGCTCACTGCCCATTGATGCTCACTTTCATCCGCGTGGTTTCATTTTTTTGCGGCAGCATAAACGGCTCGCTCGCGCCGAGCAGATTGCCGCCGGGCGCATCATACACCGCAAAACGGAAAGGTCCCGTACCGAAATCTTTCGCTTCCACCCACCATGTCACACTGCCGCCACCGTTGGTTTCGCCGCGCCAGTTTTCCACCGCGTGCCAGTTGCCCGCGCCGTCCGCCCACTGCACTTCCGACCACAGTCCGGCGCGGGGCGGCTCTGTGCGCATCTCAATCGGTGCGGCGACGGCATATTGATGCACCCGCCGCGCCGTCAGCACGCCATAAACGTGCTGCCCGTATTTGCTGAAATGCTCATCGTATTTGAAAAACAAATCGGCATACGGGCGACCCTCTGTCTGTACGAATGCCTGCATATCCGGCAGAATGTCCACCACATCCAACTGCCACAGCATTTCGGGCGACAAACTCTGTTTCAGCGCGTCCATACTGTCCGCCGGATGATTCCAACTGTCGTTGGCGGGCACGGGGATGATCAGCAGCCGAAAATTATTTTCGCGCGCCAGCGTCTGCATTTCGGCGAAAATTTCGTCCATCGTGGGCGGGTTCGCGGCGCGTTTGTCCGTTTTTATGTCGAGCATCGCCGGGGCGTAATAATTTCGCACCGGATTCAGATAGTTGAATTTCCAATACATATTCCGAAACGGGAACATAAAAAGTCGGAACAGATATGACCGGTCGAGCAACCGGCGAAACGCGGGGCTGACGGGGCGCGCGCCGTCAATAAAAGCGCGAATGGCGTCGCGTTCGGCTTCGGTTTGGTAGGCGACGGTGTAATTTTTGTAACATTCACGGTGTTTCAATTTTTCGCTGATGTCGAGCGGGTCGTTTTTGTAAAATGCCACCACTACCGCATCCGGCTGGAAAATCGGGGCAAATTGTTTCAGTAATTTCAGTTCGATGTTGGGACCGATGCCGTCAATACCCAAATTGAGCACTTCCGCGCGGGGATGCCCCAGCGCACGCAGTTCGCGCTGCATGGTCTGCGTCCATCCGTCCGCCACATCCACCTCCAGCGCGGCGGTGAACGAGTCGCCCAGCGCCAGCACGCGGAAACCGTCGCCGGTGGGGGGTAGGGTGTGTTCCACATCGTGAAATCCCAGCGAGTTGATGCGGTCAATCTGGTTGATTTCAAAATTTTTGAACATCAATCCGCTGGCAGACGGCTGAAAACGATAGCCGATTTGGTCGTCGGGGATGTAAAAGCAGGGGGCGCGGGTGTACGATACCTGCGGCGGGCGGATGAGCCGCACAATGCCTTCGCCCGCCAGCAAAACCACCGCCAGCCCGCCGAGCATCAGCGCCAAATTGACCAGAAACGATTTGAGCCGTGCCATCGCTATTTCATTCTGCCCTGCCACAATTTCAATCGCAGTGAAAGCAGGGCGCGGGTGTATTGAATGAAGGTTGAAACAAATTGCGTTTTGCTGTGTCCGTACATTCGCAGGCGGTAGAAAACGGGAATTTCCAAAATGTTGTATCCCCGCTGCCATGAAACCATTATCAGCCGGATGAAATAATCGCCGTAACCGTAAAAAATATCATCCAGCGGCATCGAGAGGATTTTTTCGCGGGACATGGCGAAAAAGCCGCTCAAATTTTCGTGAACGGGCGTGCGGAAAAGCAGCCGAATGCCGAGATTATACACGCCGCTGGAAAATTGCCGGAATTTGTCTTCCATGCCGCCGCGCATCACAAACCGCGAACCGATGACCATATCGTAAAATTCCAGAAATTTCACCATCTGCGGAATCATCGCCGGGTCGTGGTTGAAATCGGTGTCCATACAGACGATGGTCTCACCGTCGGCGCGCTCGATGCCGTAACGGATGGCAGTTGCCAGTCCGCGCCCTTCGGTGCGAACCAGCAATTTCACGCGGGGGTCGTCGCCATATTTTTCGCGGACGACTGCCGCCGTGCCGTCGGGGCTGTTGTCATCCACCACCACCAATTCATACGCCCACTGCCACGGTTCAAGCACAGCGTGCAGCGCGTCAATCAGTTCGGGGATGTTTTCTTTTTCATTATAGGTTGGCAGGATTATGGATAGTTGTTTGGTCATTTGTCATTTGTCATTTGTCATTGGTCATTGGAGATTGGTGCTTCGCCCATTCGCTATTCGTACTTCGCTATTCGTAACTCGCTATTCGCATCATTCGCTCACGGCGCGCCACAATTCCCGCAGCGAGCCGTATCGCCGCCCGCGCCGCCGAAATTGCCGCACAGCAGCGGGGGTGGGCCACGAAAAATAACTCGCAGCGGCGGAATTTTGCGGCACACGCGGCGGATTTCCGCTTTCGATGGCGCGGATTGCTTCCACCAGCAGTTCCGCGCCGAGATGCGCGCTTTTGCCCGCCAGCGACAGCACGGTGTCCTCCGGTTGGATGGGCATGGCACGCTGTACCAAAATTTCGCCCGTGTCGAACCGGGTATCCACCCAGTGGACGGTCACGCCGGTTTCGGTGTCGCCGTTTGCCAGCGCCCAAAAATACGGAAAGAGTCCTCGATTGCGCGGCAGCAGCGCGGGATGCACATTGATGACCCCAGCGCTCGCCAGTTCGATAATC
>JALVZI010000294.1 GCA_027022125.1 Anaerolineae bacterium
TCGCGGTGGGGACCGAGCAGTGTCACCCCGCGCGCAATTTCATCGCGGCGCAGCGATTGCAGTTTGCTTTTGAAGGCGTCGCGCACATCCGGTACCGGCGGCGCGGGAATGGCGCGCGGCGGCAGTTTTTCGGTGATGAGCGGCATTTGGTAATCGAGTCGCGGGCGGTCGTGCGGGTCGAAACTGGGGGCATAATACAGACGCAGCCCTTCCTGCCCGTTGCTCAGCGTGCGGTGTTTTCGGCGGGCGACGGCATCCAAATCCAAAATGGCATCGTGGCGGCGGACAATCAGCAGCGCGCCGACCGCCGTCAGTTGTTCGTCCCAAAAATCCAACTGGTCAACCGAGCGGCGATTTTCCGCCAATTCTTTCAGCAGGGCATTTCGCTGGGTGATGAGTTTGTTATATTGGCTCAGCGCGCGGCAGTATTCGCGGTCAATCTGGCACAGCACGCTATCGAGATACCGCCGCCGCACGCTCGGCGAGCCGGTGATGAGCGCGATGTCTTCTGGCAGAAAAAGGACGGTGTTCAGCGTGCCGATGACATCCATCGCCCGTTTTTTTGCCCCATTCAGCCGCACATCTTTTTTGTACCGCTCGCCCTCTTTTACGATGGTGATGGTGATTTGCGCCGTGCCGCCGTTGCGCGCCACCCACGCTTCCGCCCGCAAAAAGGGGAGTACATCGTTTTTTGCGGATAGCCAATTCAGCAATTGACGGTCGCTGCGGGCGTGCGGGGTGGTGATGGCAGACAGAAAGTATATCGCTTCCAGCAGATTGGTTTTGCCCTGCGCGTTTTGTCCCTGCAACAGGATGGGCGCGGGCTGGAAGGTCTGCTGTAAACGGCTGTAATTTCGATAATTTGTCAGCGAAAGTTGGGAAATGTACATGTTGAAATTACGAATTACGAATTACGAATAGCGAATGAGCAAATCTGCGAATTTGCGAATGGATGAATGGGCGAATCTCCAATAACCAATAACTAACCACCAATCTCCGACTGGGCGAATTACGAATGGGCGAAGAGCAACCATTATTCGTAACTCGCTACTCGTTACTCGCTATTCGGCATATTCGTGCATAAAGTGGATGCTGGCTTCGATGCCGCGATAGAAATTCGGCAGGTAGAATCGCTCGTTGGGGGCGTGCAGGGCGTCATCCGGCAAGCCGAGCCCCATCAGCGCCACCGGGATGCCGAGATGCTGCTGGAACATCAGCACTACCGGGATGGAGCCGCCTTCGCGGGCGAAAAGAGGCGTGTTGCCGAAACTGGCTTCGTATGCCGCGCTCATCGCTTCGATGGCGGGGTCGTGGCGGTCAACCAGCACTGCCGGCACGCGGTCAAACGCGCGAACTTCCACATCCACCGTGTCGGGGGCGATGCTGTTCACATAATCCGTAAATTGGCGGATGACCTTTTCCGGGTCTTGATTGGGAACCAGCCGCATACTCAATTTGGCGAAAGCGTGTGCGGGGATGACCGTTTTCGAGCCTTCGCCGGTGTAGCCGCCGACGATACCGTGAATTTCGAATGTCGGGCGTGCGCCGGTGCGTTCGTGCACGCTGAACTCTTTTTCACCCCACAATTTTTTCGCGCCGGTTTCCTCCAAAATGTGGTCGGGCAGTTTTTCCATCAGTGCGTGTTCTTCCGCCGAAACGGGCAGCACATCATCATAAAAACCGGGAATCTGCACCGTGCCGTTTTCGTTGTGCATTTTTGAAAGAATTTCCACCAGCGCGGTGAGCGGGTTGTGAACCACGCCGCCATACTGACCGGAATGCAGGTCGTGGTCGGCGCTGCGAACCGCCAATTCCAAAATTGCCAGCCCGCGCAGACCATACGCCGCCAGTGGTTGGGTGGGGCTGAGAATATGGCTGTCGGAAATGAGGGCGCAATCGGCGGCAAGCAGGTCGGTGTGGCTGGTGATGAGCCGTTCCAAATTTTTGCTGCCGACTTCTTCCTCCCCTTCCAGCAGGAATTTCACATTGACGGGCAATTTCCCGCCCGATTTCAGCATCGCATCCACAGCCGCCACGTGAGCGAACATTTGCCCTTTGTCGTCGGTGGCGCCGCGGGCGTAAATGTAATCGTCGCGGATATCCGGCTCGAAGGGCGGGGTTTTCCACAGATTGATGGGGTCAACGGGCTGAACATCATAATGCCCGTAAATCAGCACGGTCGGGGCGTTGTCGGCGTGGAGCCAGTCGCCATACACGGCGGGATGCCCGCCGGTGGGCATAATCTGCACGTTTTCCATCCCGGCGGCGGTCAACCGCTCGGCGACCCACTGTGCGGCGGCTTTCACATCGTCGGCGTGTTCGCTTTGGGTGCTGATGCTGGGAATGGAGAGCAGGGCTTTCAGGTCATTCAGGTAATCGTCTCGATGGGTTTTTGCATAATTTAAGGCGTCGGTGCGCATAAATGCTCCTTTGTTTGAAATTATTCAACGGTGCTATTATAACCCAAAATTTGATTATCCCAAAGATGTGATACAATGGCGAATGGGCGAATCTGTGAATGAGCGAATGAGTGAATGGGCAAATGGACGATTCAGAGATTCAACGAATCAGCGAAGCAGCGGATTTCTATCCCTATCCCTATCTCTATCCCAATCTCTGACCGGGCGAATCAGCGAATGGCGAATTTTCGAATGACGAATGACAAATGACGAATGACAAGTGACCAATGACCAGTGACAAACAACAAATGACGAATGACAAAATCCAAACCGTGCGATTTTCTTTGCCGCTACCACCGAGCATCAACCGGCAATATGCTCGCGCGGGGAACCGGCGGGTGCTGTCAAAAGAGGCGAAAGCGTTTAAAAAAGCGGTGAAATTGCGCATCCACAAATTGCGGGTGGATGACGTCATCACCGAATCGTTTATCGCCGCGCTGAAAAACGGCTGGATTGGTATTTTTATGGATATGTATTTTGAATCGCCGCTGAAA
>JALVZI010000295.1 GCA_027022125.1 Anaerolineae bacterium
TCTGTTAATAATGTGATAATATCCGACATGAGCAGTTGTTTCCTTTACGCTTTTCTCCTTGGTCGGTAAAAAACGTATCGTACTCAACTGCTCTCTTTTTCGCCAATTTTTGGCGAAGGTATTGATTATACCTCCTGCCTTCCGAATAAACGCGAAGTTGCCCAACGTTAAAATTAACGCGATTGCGGATAAAACGCACCTACCTCGCCTTACGGCAAACCCCTAAAACGCACCCACTTCAACAGACGCCAAGATTAGCAATTCGCGTTAATTTTTGTTGTTGGGTGCGGCTTTGCTTGCCAGCGGACCCCTTTTCTCTTGCGAATCTCGGTGAAAATTTCTGGTTACGTCTATGTGCGCGCCAATCTAATATAGAGATTCGCTCCCACCGCTTTTGCATAGCGACTCAAAGTCGATAACCGGACATCTTCCGCGTGATTCTCTATTCGAGAAATGGCTGACCGGGTGGTCTTCAACTGCCGCGCGACTTCCGCCTGCGTCAGCCCCGCCGACTTTCTCGCCTGCCTCAATATCACCCCAATCTTGAAATTAGCGTATCCCACTTCAAAATCCTCAGCAAATTCCGCATCTTTTTCTATTCGCTTTTCGATATATCGCTTCACATCACTCATTTTGCCCTCTGCCGTGACAAATACTCCTTTTTACGCCGCTCTGCCAAATCTATTTCCTGACGCGGCGTCTTTTGCCTTTTCTTGATAAATCCGTTGGTCAAAATCAGCTTGGTAGAACCCGCAAAAAAGCCAAGTATCCGAAAAATATTGCCTCCAAATTGTGCTCTTACTTCCCAAATATCATCCGTGTTGACCATCTTCCGAAAATACTGACCGGGTACATTATCCAATTCTTCAATCAGACGCAACACCTAGACGACTTTCTGGGCTTGTTTGCCGGATAGCGAATCCAGAAATCCCTCAACCGGACAAGCTTCGTTTTCGGTTCGGTAAAAGACGATAGTTCGCACAACAATATGTTAGCAGAAATGTAAACAAAAGCAAATATCATCGGCAATCACTTGAAATCTGGTGGATCATAAACTATACAAACCATCGAACATTATCCCCCCATTCACGCTTGCCGCTCTCGATCCGCGCTTCTAAATCGGAGACGTGAATTTCAAGCTTGTGTCCGTTTGGATCAACAAAATAGAAAGATGCTCCTTCCGTCCAATTGTCTTGCCATTCCTTAACCCCCGCTTTGATGATACGCTTCCTCATCGCTTCAAAGTCTTGCTGTGTAACAGTGAAGGCGATATGTGTATACTCAAGCAAATGCTCGTTACGTGCATTCTGATCTTCAGTCAAGGCAATCCAGGTGTCTCCGGCCAATAGGTAAGCGCTGCTTGAACTTTTCTGAATGCGTTTTAGTCCCAACACATCGGCATAAAACCCAAAGGATTCATCCATATCTCTGACCGCAAACGTAATGTGATTAACGCCTGTTATCATTTGGTATCTTTACTGTAATTATACAAGCGCCCAACGCCCGCAAATAAGCCGCGCGAACCGAGCCGCTTCATCGAACCGAGCTACTCTCGTCGGCTTAATTTGCATTGTTATGTGGCAAAGCCGAGCCGTAATTTGCCGCACCGAGCCACAATACACGACTCCCCGCCCGCGCCGAGACTCCGACCCGCGACGAAACCCCACTCGCACACTGACTATACTTACCCCCGAAATTCAGGCCACGGGTTAAGATGGAATTGAGGTATAATCATCATAACACGTGGAGGAAAAACTGTGGCAAAAAAACGCAAGCAATACAGCAACGAATTCAAATTCAAGGTGGTGCTCGAAGCCATCAAGGGGATCAAAACCATCAGCCAACTGGCTGGCGATTACAATCTGCACCCCACCCAAATTGGCAATTGGAAAAAGCAACTTTTGCGGGAGGGTAGCGCAGTTTTCGCCCGCCCCAACAGTCAGGCAAAACGTGACCGGGAAACCAAGGAAACAGAATTATACGAACAAATCGGCCGCTTGAAGATGGAACTGGAGTGGCTCAAAAAAAAATCTGCCCACTTCAATTGACCAAAAACGGCAGTTGATTGAACCGGCTCATCCGACCATAAGCCTGCGCCGACAATGTGAGTTATTGGGCGTGCACCGCTCAAACATTTACTATCAGCCGGTGCCGGAAAGCCCGTTAAATCTCACCCTGATGCGCCTGATTGACGAACAATATCTGAAAACACCATTTTACGGCTATCTCAAAATGACCGCATACCTGCGAGAAATCAAGCATTATAAAGTGAACCACAAGCGCGTTTATCGCCTGATGAGGCGGATGGGACTACGTTCTGTGGCTCCCAGACCCAAAACCAGCGGTTCTAACCCGGAGCACAAGATTTATCCGTATCTGCTGCGGGATGTGGAAATCACACGTCCAAATCAGGTTTGGAGCACTGATATCACATACATTCCAATGCAACGCGGATTTATGTATTTGGTCGCCGTCATCGACTGGTACAGCCGTTTTGTGTTGAGTTGGGAAATCTCCAATACGCTTGATGTTGACTTTTGTCTGACGGCTCTTGAGCGAGCATTTGAGCACGGCACGCCGGAAATCTTCAATACCGATCAAGGCGCGCAGTTTACCGCCAACGCATTTACCGGGCGATTGACCGAGGCGGATGTCCGCATCAGTATGGATGGTCGCGGGCGGTATGTCGACAACATTTTTGTGGAACGTTTATGGCGCACCGTCAAATATGAAAATATCTATTTGAGCGATTATGACACCGGATTAGACTTGTTTGCCGGGCTGGTAGCATACTTTGATTTCTACAATCACGAGCGGTTGCACCAAAGCCTGAAATACAAAACACCGGCGCAAGTTTATGGAAAAAATAATGCAATACTCGTTGAATAATCCATCTTAAAATTCCTATTTCGTGGTCTTGACAATGGGGGTAACTTTAC
>JALVZI010000296.1 GCA_027022125.1 Anaerolineae bacterium
GAGAAAGGCAGTTAGATGAAAAACCTTCCACCTAGAGAAAAAGCCGAAAAACTGCTAGATGAGTATGTAAAAAATCCGGCTTTAAAAAAGCATATGCAGATGGTAGCCAAAGCGATGGCGGCGTATCGCGTGGGCATAAAAGATGTCATCATCCCCGCGCAGAACAAAAAAGATTTGGTCGAAATTCCCAACCGCATCCGGCGGCATTTGAATTTCATCCCGGTGAAAAAACTGGATGAAGTGCTGGGGAGAGTGTTGATGAATAGCGAATAGCGAATAGTGAATAGTGAATGAAGGTGGGAGAGTGGGAAAGTGAGACTCTGGGCGTGAAGCGTGATGCGTGAAACGTGATGCGTGATAACTTTGAACCTTGAACTTTGAACTTTGAACAACCCTGCTACCCTGCTACCTTGCTACCCTGAAACACGACTTTGGACTTGAAACCTGAAACTTGGGACTGATTGCAACCCTGCTACCCTGAAACCTTGAACTTTGAACCTTGAACAACAAACAACCACAGGAGACTTCTATGGCGCAAATTATCCGTATTGAAAACATCGCCGACCATGTTGGCGAAACCGTAACCCTGCAAGGCTGGTTGTACCGCAAAACCGGCAAAGGGAAACTGCAATTCCTGCAAATCCGCGACGGCAGCGGGCAAATTCAGGGCGTGATGTTCAAACCGAATCTGCCGGAAGAAATTTTCGCTGCCGGGAAACGATTGACGCAAGAATCGTCCATAATTGTCACCGGCACGGTAAAAGCCGAGCCGCGCGCCAAAGGCATTCCCGCCGGATACGAGCTGGATGTTTCGGATTTGGAAATCGTCCAAATTGCCGATGAATACCCCATCACCCCCAAAGAACACGGCGTGGACTTTTTGATGGAACATCGCCACTTGTGGATTCGATCGCGGAAACAGTGGGCTACGCTCCGCATTCGGGCGACCATTATGCGTGCCATCCGCGACTGGCTCGACGGGGAGGGATATGTGGAAATGTCCACCCCCATTTTCACCCCGGCGGCGGGCGAAGGCACCACCACCCTGTTTGAGGTAGACTATTTCGGCGAGCCGATTTATCTGGCGCAAACGGGGCAACTTTATAATGAAGCGAACATTTTCGCCTTTGGGAAAGTGTATGCGTTCGGTCCCACCTTCCGCGCGGAAAAAAGCAAAACCCGCCGCCACATGACCGAATTCTGGATGGTCGAACCGGAAACGGCGTATCAAGATTTGGACGGGCTGATGGATATGGAAGAACGGTTCGTCAGTTATATTGTGCAACGTGTGCTGAAAGAACGCCGCGCCGAGTTGGAAGTGCTGGAACGCGATACTTCCGCGCTGGAGCGGGTTGTGCCGCCCTTCCCCCGCGTTTCGTATGATGAAGCCTTCGAGAAATTGCAGGAGATTCGCGCCAACAGCGATGACCCCGAATTGAAAGACCTGCTGGCGCTGGAATGGGGCGATGATTTCGGTTCGCCGCACGAAACCGAATTGACCAAACTGTATGACCGCCCCATTTTTGTGTACGGGTTCCCCACCGCGGCGAAAGCGTTTTATATGGAACCGTGGCCCGGTCGCCCGGAAGTGTGCAAAAGTGTGGATATGCTCGCGCCGGAAGGATACGGTGAAATCACCGGCGGCAGCGAACGCATTTCCGACCCCGAATTGCTGCTGGAACGCATCAAACACGATAAATTGCCGGAAGCGGCGTTCAAATGGTATCTCGACCTGCGAAAATACGGCAGTGTGCCGCACAGCGGCTTCGGGCTGGGTGTCGAGCGCACTGTCGCATGGATTTGCGGCATTCACCATGTCCGCGAAACAAATCCCTTCCCGCGCACGCTGGGGCGGGTGTATCCGTAGTTTGGAAAAGAGATAGGGATAGGGATAGAGAAAAAGTATCCTATCTCTATCCCTATCCCTATCCGTAGAAAAGAGGTCAACAATGGCGATGACAGAAACTCTCAAACAAAAATTTAACCATTGGGCAGTAAATGTGCTGGAAAAAGCGTTGAGCCGTTTCCCGGAGCGAAAGGAATCTTTCGCCACCGATTCCGGCATTCCGGTGGAACGGTTGGCGGTTCCCCGCGCCGATGCGGAGGAACACTATCTGCGCGAACTCGGTTTTCCGGGTGAATACCCGTTCACGCGAGGCGTGCAGCCGACCATGTATCGCGGCAGATTTTGGACGATGCGGCAGTATGCCGGCTTCGGCACGGCGGAAGAAACCAACCGCCGCTTCAAATATCTGCTAGAAGCGGGACAAACCGGCTTGAGCACCGCTTTCGATTTGCCCACCCAGTTGGGCTATGATGCCGATGACCCGCTTGCCGAAGGGGAAGTGGGGAAAGTCGGCGTTTCCATTTCATCGCTGGAAGATATGGAAACGCTGCTGGACGGTATTCCGCTGGATAAAGTTTCCACCAGCATGACCATCAACGCGCCGGCGTCCATCCTGCTGGCAATGTATATCGCCGTGGGGAAAAAACAGGGCGTCCCCCCCGAAAAATTGCGCGGCACAGTGCAGAATGACATCCTGAAAGAATATGTCGCGCGGGGCACATATATTTTCCCCCCTGCCCCATCCATGCGACTCATCACCGACATCATCGGCTACTGCCGCGAAAATCTTCCCCACTGGAACACCATCTCCATCAGCGGCTATCACATCCGCGAGGCGGGGAGTACCGCCGTGCAGGAAGTGGCGTTCACGCTGGCGAACGCTATTGCGTATGTGGAAGCCGCCATCGGCGCGGGGCTGGATGTGGACGATTTCGCCACACAACTTTCGTTCTTTTTCAACGCGCACAATAATTTTTTGGAAGAGGTTGCCAAATATCGCGCCGCACGCCGCCTGTGGGCGAAAATCATGCGCGAGCGATTCGGGGCGAAAAGTCCCAAAAGTTGGCGATTGCGATTCCATACCCAAACCGGCGGCAGCACGCTCACCGTGCAGCAACCAACCAACAATGTCGCCCGCGTGACCATTCAAGCGCTGGCGGCGGTGATGGGCGGGACGCAGAGCCTGCACACCAACTCGCTGGATGAGGCATTGGGTTTGCCCACCGAAGAGACGGCGCGCGTCGCGCTGCGCACCCAGCAGATTATCGCCTATGAAAGCGGTGTCGCCGATACGATTGACCCGCTGGCGGGCAGTTATTATATCGAATATCTGACCGATGAAATTGAGAAACGCGCGGCGGAATATATCGCCAAAATTGACGATATGGGCGGCGCACTGGCGGCAATCGAAAGCGGATTTATGCAGCAGGAAATCCAATCGGCGGCATACCGCTACCAGCAGGAAGTGGACAGCGGCGAGCGGGTAGTGGTTGGCGTGAATCGGTTCAAAGTGGAAGAGGAAATCAAGCCAGAAATTTTGCGAGTGGACGAAACATTACAGCAAACGCAAGCGGCGAAACTCGCTGCGCTGCGCGCCCGACGCGATAACGCCGCCGTGGATGCCGCGCTCGCCCGGTTGGCAGAGGCGGCGCGCGGCACGGAAAACCTGATGCCACACATCCTCTCGGCGGTAGAAGCGTATGCCACCACCGGCGAAATCAGCAATACCCTGCGCCGTGTTTGGGGCGAATACCAACCCACAACATTAATTTAGAACGACCGAGCCGCGTATTTCGTGTTTCGTATTGCGTACTGCGTAAAATCACGCCATACGAAATACGCAATACGCCAAATTCCGTAACTGTATAGAGTCGGCGATATTTTGTCGATTTCACCCTTCGATACGCCCTGCGGGCTACTCAGGATGAAATCGACAGGGAAAAACGCATCCTGAGTAGCGCTTCGCGGCGCGAAGCGCGTATCGAAGGGCGTTTTTCCCATTCATCTTGTATAGATACCAAATTTCTTTACGCAAACTTTATTAAAGATTCCCTCCATCGGGTCGAGAATCGAAACAGGAGTTGATGCATGCGACTTGACCATATCGCTATTGTGGTAGAAGATATAGACAACGCCATAGAAGTTTATCACACTGCGATGGGATTTCCCCTGCGAAAAACGGAAGATGTCCCCGCCGAAAACGTGACTGTCGCTTTTTTGCCACTGGGAGACGGCAGTGAAATCGAGTTGATTCAACCCACCGCTCCCGACACCGGCGTGAGCAAATTTTTGGCAAAATGCGGCGAAGGCATTCATCATATTTGTTTGGAAGTGGATGACATCGAGCAGGCTATGGCAGATTACGCCGCCAAAGGCTTGCGCATTATTGAAGATGAACCGCGTGTGGGCAGCGAAGGGCAAAAATACGTGTTTGTCCATCCCAAAAGCACACACGGGGTGCTGATAGAGTTGTACGAAAAACCATCTTATGAGTGACGCCAATCGGTTTGAAGATAGAAACATCGACCAACTGGATCTTGCCTATCGCCAAGCGATGCAATACGGGCAAGATATGGTGGCGCTGTACAAACAAGAGCGAGAAAAGCGCGAAGCCCTGCAACTAACCTACAAAAAACTCGATGCCGCTTTTGCCAGTATGAGCGATGGCGTGCTGGTGATTGATAAATCGTTGCAGGTGCAGGAAGCCAATCCCGCCGCCGCCGAACTTCTGGAACAAACCGTTGACTCGCTGCAAACCACCTCTCTGACCGACCTGCTGCACGCGGAAGAAATTGACACCTTTTTTGCGCGACTGCAAGCCGATTCCCCCACAAAATTCAGCCGGCAGTTGGAATTGACTGCTCCCCTGCCCCGCACCGTCGCCGTGCAAGCCGCCCCCCTGCCCGATGAAGGCTGGGTGCTGGTGCTGCACGATGTGACATGGGAAGAGCGGGTCAATTCCATGCGTGAGGAATTTTTGCATCTGGCGGCACACGAACTCCGCACCCCGCTCGCCAGCATTATTGGTTTCACCTCTCTTTTGGAGCACATTTCAGAAGGTTTGGACGACCAAACGCGCTCGGTGCTGGGCAATGTGCTCAACGCCTCAGAACGATTGCGCCACACGGTCAACAATCTCATTAACGCATCCATCAACGATTTGAAAGAAACGGAAATTGAAGCGGTCAATCTGGCGGAAGTGGTTGCCACTGCCGTCGCCATGCTCACCGCGCTGGCAACCGAAAATTCCGTCACGGTGAACGTAAACTTCCCCGCCGAAACGATGCTGATTTTGGGCAACCGTCAGCAACTGGTCACCGCCATCGGGCACATCATCGAAAACGGCATTCGGTACAACCACCCCAATGGCACACTCGACATCAGCGGGCACATCACCCCGGAAGCCTACCGGCTCGTTTTCACCGATACCGGAAAAGGCATCTCCCAAAAAGACCTGAAATACATCACCCAGCCGTTTTTTCAGGCAGAAAGACACGCCACCCGCCACGCCGTCGGGATGGGTTTGGGGTTGTCCATCGTCAACCGAATTGTGGCACTGCACAACGGGAAATTTGCCATCGGTTCCACACTGGGCAAAGGCAGCGTCATCACGCTAGAATTTCCCCGTTTTTCAACCGAAAATCTCTCTTCGGCGCGGCAGGAACTGTTGAAAATTCAAAACCGGTTCAATCTGGAAAAAGAAAGAGAGAAACTAACCCAACAGCAGCAAACCCAAGCCATCATCGACCAGTTGAAAAAACAACTGGAAATCACCCAATCGCAAAATTTGGCTTATGCCCGCGATTTGGCGAAACTGTATCAAACCCAAAAAGAAACGGTATCGGCAGCCAAAGCCCAATTTGCCCACCTCAGCCACACCGACCGCCTTATTTTGATGGGACAACTTGCCGCCAGCGTGGCGCACGATTTGAGCAACCTCATTTCGCCGATTTTGGGCTATTCTCAAATTATTCTCCGCCGCCGAGACTCTATTGACCCGACACTGGTCAACATCATCGAGCGCATTTTGAGCATTTCCCGGCGGGCAAATGTGCTGCTGCGGCAAATGGTCAGTCTCTCGCGCGCACAAACCGACAAACCGGAACGATTCTCTTTAAATGAACTTCTGGAAGAAATGTTCCATATTTTGGAAATAAAAATCAAACACGCCAATATCGATGTCACAAAATCATACACCCCCGCATCCACCGAAATTTTTGGCAGTCCCATTCAAATTTCGCAGGTCTTTTTGAATTTGATTGTCAACGCGATTGACGCCATGCCCGGCGGCGGTGTGCTCACCGTAAAAACCAACCGCATTGAATCGGACGGGGCGCCGCAGGTGGTGGTACAAATTTCTGATACCGGACAGGGGATTGCGCCCGAAAATCTGGCACATATTTTTGATGCCTTTTTCACCACCAAAACCGATAAATCCGGCACGGGATTGGGGCTGTCGGTATCGAAACAAATTGTCGAAAACCATCATGGGCAGATATTGGTGGATAGTGTTGTCGGAAAAGGAACAACTTTCAGCATATTTCTTCCGGCTGCAACCGCCACAGAAAATGGTAACGCCAATGACAGTGCATAATCCGCTCTCTCAATCTGCACCCGAATGGCAATTGCTCAACGAAGCCACGCTGGCACTGCGCCATGCCGCCGATGTTGATTCGGTTGTTGCCATCATCGTCAAAAGCCTGACAAAATTGGGGTTTCAGGTTTTGGGGGGTGCGATAGACCAAGAGACCGCACACCTGAATATCTCCATCGTCGCCCACACCGAAGCCGAACCGCTGTGGAATTTTCTTCCATCTGCCGAAAGCGGACAGTTGAAAGGCAAAGTCGTTCCGCTGAAAAAACTTTCGTTTTTCGAAACGGTTATTCGGCACGGAGAAACCACCCTTTACACCCTGCCCTTCAACGAAGTAAAACTTTTGCTGCACCCCGTGCTGACAGATCAACTGCTACCAACAACCCCCTGTACCTGCATTCTCGCCCCGTTACGCGAAAAAGGCATCACTACCCATTTGTTGGTTGCTGCTGCGCCAAATATAGACGAATCGGTGATGCCGGTAATCACCGCGTTTTCCAATTTGGGGTCAACCATTTTAGAAAATTTGCAGCTTTTGCAAAAAGAAACCGAACAACGGCGCATTTCGCAAACGTTGCAAAATGTTACTGCGGTGGTAAACAGCAGTTTGAATTTGGAAACAGTTTTAAACGTTATTTTGGAACAGTTGGCAGTTGTGGTGCCATACGACAGCGCCGCAATTATGCTGGAACACAACAACGTCCTCAAATTGGAAGCCGGTCGCGGGTTTGCCCCGGATGATGACATTTTGGATGTTGAAGTGCCGATTGACACCAACGTGCTGTACAACGAAATGAAGGCAACCCGCCGTCCCATCGTCATCGGTAACGTTCACACCGACCCGCGCTATATGCTGTGGGAAGGAACCTCTCCCATCCATTCGTGGATTGGCACACCCATCATCCTGCAAGATGCGGTTATCGGGCAGATTTCCATCGATAATTTTGAAATCAACGCTTTTTCAACCGAACAAGCCGAATTGGCGCTTCTTTTTGCCAAACATGTTGCCACCGCCATCAATAATGCCCGTCTGTTTCGGCAGGCACAGCGCACCGCCGAAGAACAACGCGCCCTGTTGAGCAGCGCCAGAGATGTGGCATCGAGTTTGGAGCCGGAAAAAGTGCTCAACGCCATCGCCGCCCGGGTAAACGAGTTGATGCACGCGCACTTCACCGGTATTTTCCTGCTGAATGAAGACCAGCGGCTGCAATTGTTCATCAGTTTAACCAACACACCGAGCGAGCATGCCAGAGCTGCCGCATTCGCCGCCGCAGAAGATGCCGTCACCCAAAAGAAGGGTCTCATCATCAAAAACCCCACCGCCGCCGACACTGCGCTGCCGGGCGCGCTTCTTGCCGTGCCATTCATCATCATGGATCGGGTTATCGGCGCGATGGTCACATACAACCTTGATGAATCATCCATTGATACCAACAGTCTCAATTTGCTCAATCGGTTTGCCCTGCACACCGGTATCGCCATTGAAAACAGCCGGTTGTATGCCCAAGTTGAACGGCGGCTGAAACGACAGGCGCTGCTCAACCGGTTGGCGCGGCGGTTGAGCAGTAAATTGAACCTGAAAGCATTGGCGAACGACATCATGCAAACCGCACAGACCATCGCCGAAGCAGATGCCTCCGCCATCGTGCTCATCAATGTAGAAGATGATGTTTCTTTTGCGCAATATAGCCACGACCTGCCAGAAAACGCACTCCCCAAAATGCTGACCTCTCCGCCCGGCGTGGTGGAAAAAGTGCTCACCGAGCAGCGTGTGGTTCTTTCCAATTCGTATGATGAAGAAAGTTTCGCCACCCCGCCGTGGCTGAACATCCCCGTGCGCGGCATCATCGCCGTGCCGCTTTCCAGCGGTGATGAACCGCTGGGCGTGCTCGGACTGTTCACCCATCGCCAGCCGATTCAATCGCTCACCGAAATTTTGAACACCGTCGAAGCCATCGGACGGCAAGCCGGTGTCGCCATCGAAAACGCACTTCTTTTCCAGCAGGTGAACAACTACGCGCAAAATTTGGCGGAACAGGTCGAACAGCGCACTGCCGAAATTCGCACCCAAAAAGAACAAACCGAAGCCATTTTGGCTGCTGCCGGTGATGCCATCATCATTACCAATAGCAACGCCGTCATCGAATATGTCAACCCGGCATTTACCGCATTGACCGGTTATTACCCCGATGAAGCCATCGGCAAAAATCCATCTCTGCTGCAATCTGGACAAACACCGCAAAAAACATATACCAAAATGTGGCAAACAATTCTCGGCGGCAAAACATGGCGCGGTGAAATGAAAAACAAATGTAAAGACGGGCGTTTGTACGATGCCGAGTTGACCATTTCGCCAATTTTTGATGCACAGGGCAACGTCAGTAAATTTGTGGGCATTCAGCGCGATATTACCAAATTGCGCGAGTTGGACAGAATGAAAACCGAATTTTTGGGAACCGCCGCCCACGAATTGCGCAGTCCGCTGACCACATTGCAGGGATATGCCGAATTGCTGATGGTGCGCTCTGATTTTTCGCCGGAAGAAGTGCGCCGTTTTGTGGGATACATCCACGAGCAAGCTCTGCATCTGGCGAATCTCGTTTCGGATTTGCTGGATGTTTC
The DNA here is from genome assembly GCA_027022125.1 of Anaerolineae bacterium. GTDB lineage: Bacteria > Chloroflexota > Anaerolineae > 4572-78 > 4572-78 > JANTHQ01. The sequence continues at coordinate 9,063 of JALVZI010000296.1, forward strand.
GAAAATTGAAGCGGGAGCAGCATTCCCCATTAAACCGGTGGCAATGAACCCCCGCGAAATTTTTGTGCAAACGGTTGACGACTGGCAACTGCGCACACCACACCACAACGTCCAACTGATTGAACCGGACGATTGGCCCCAACTAAAAATTGATAAAGCCCGGTTGACCCAAACGCTAAACAACCTGCTTTCCAACGCCATAAAATACTCGCCCAACGGCGGCGATGTCATCGTCGCCGTGCAGCACACGCCCACCAGCTTGCTGGTTTCGGTAACAGACCACGGCATCGGCATGTCAACCGATGAGCAGCAGCACGTTTTTGAAAAATTCTGGCGCGCCGATGCCAGTTCCACCGCCATTGAAGGCACAGGGTTGGGAATGGTCATCGTCAAACACATCATCGAATCGCACGGCGGAAAAATTTGGCTGATAAGCCAAAAAGGAAAAGGAACCACCATAAAATTTACCCTGCCGGTGGGTGCACGCAAATACACGGTTCTGATT
>JALVZI010000297.1 GCA_027022125.1 Anaerolineae bacterium
AAGGCTGGCTGCTGACACCCATTCTGCTGCTGCTCGGATTCACCGGGCTGTCCACATCGCCGGTGCTGCTGGCGGTGGTGCAGGATAATATGCCCGAAAATCGGGCGCTGGGAAACGGCATTTTCATCGCCATTTCATTTTTGGTACGCCCCATCGCCATTTTCAGCAACGGACTCATCGGCGACCATTTTGGGCTGCACGCTACCTATTTTATCAGCGCGCTGATTGCCCTGCTGGCAATTCCATCCGTTTTCTGGCTGCCCAACTCTAAAAGTGAGATTGGTTGATTGGAGATTGGAGATTCGTCATTTGTGATTCGTGAAACGTGATGCGTGATACGTGAGGCGTGAAACTTGCCACCCTGCAACCCTGTTACCCTGCTACCCTGCCACCCAACTTTGGACTTTGGACTTGAAACCTTTGACTGATTAACCTTGAACTTTGAACACCCAAACCCCCAAACAGAGGTACTTATGCCCATTTCCTTCCATTATTTTCGACTGCCCCGCCCGCAGTGGGAACTGTTGCTGACCCGCGTGCGGCAACTGGGCGCAGAAACCATCGTCACCCCCGTGCCGTGGGGTTTCCACCAATTTGCCGCCGACCGCACCGATTTGACCGGGCTGAGTGTCGCCCGCCGCGATTTGGTCGGATTTGTGCAACTGTGCGCCGCGATGGGTTTTGCCGTGCGGCTGGAACTGTCGCCGGTGGTGCCATCGGCGGAACTGCTGCACAACGGATTGCCCGGCTGGCTGTTGCACCGTCACCCCGAAATACGGCAAGTGGATGCCGACGGCAAACCCCGCGCGCTCCCCGTGTGGGAACATCCCGTCACCGAAAAATTGCTGCGGCAGTGGTGGCAGTCCCTTTTTGATGCGCTGCAACCGCTGGCAGACAAATTTTCCGCGCAATTGATGCCACTGCCCGCCGAACTCGATTTCAGCGAACACACCACCGCCGTGCAGTGGGCAATCTGGCTGCGAAAAAAATACGCGGATGGCGGGGTGGACGCGCTGAACGCCGCATACCACCCGCCGACGCCGTTCAGCACCATCAGCGCGGTAAAATTTAATGCGCCGCTTGATGCGCCCGCTTTTGTGCAGGATAAAACCGACTTCACGGCTTATGTCGCCACGCACGCGCACGAAACCTACCGCCGCTGGCTCACGGAAATCGGCTGGGCGCTGGCGGATGCAATTGACCTGCCGCCGCACGCGGTGCACGTCGCCCCCGACCCCGCCGATGTCGGCGCGGGGTTCCGTTTCGCGCCGGATGCCCCCCTGCGCACGGACGGTTCACCCACGGCGGAATTTTGGCGGCAAAAAGAATCGAACACCGTCACCCAACTTTCCACCGTGCCGGAATCGTACCAAATTTTGTTCACCCCGCCCAGCGAAACGGTGAAATTCGAGTTTGCCGATGCCGTCGCGCCCTTCCGCCTGCTGCTATCGGGCGAAATTCTGCCGGTGGAAACGGAAACGGCAGACGGAAAAACAACCTTCCCGGCGGTAGCAAATGACGCGCACGGGCAGACGGACATCCATTTCACCCTGCCCGCCGCCGATGCGCCCGTCGGCGGCACGCTGGCGAAATATCTGCGTGCGCTGGTCACAGCGCAACAGCACGCGCTGGCAACCGCCGCGCAGCACATCACCCGGCTGGATGCGCTGCTGAAACCCGATACCGCCACTCCCGACCGCCCCGCCGCGCCGGAATTGTCGGAAGCACACGCCGCGCTCGCCGATGCGAATCGGGCATTGCAGCGCGCGGCAGCGTCCATCGGCGCGCTGGAAAACGTTTTCGCCACTGCGCTGGATACCGCACCCGCCGGGAACGTTTCGGCGGAATTTTTGGCGCTGGAAAAAGAAAAACTGGCGCGCGTGAAAACCACCTGCGAAAATGCACTGGCTGCCATCGGCGCGGCGGATGCGCCCGCGCTGCCGGACACGTTCACCGTGACGGAATATCGGGAAGCCGTGCAATCGGCGGTGCAGGTTTCAGCGGCAATTGTGGGGCAGTTTGAGAACACACTTCGATGGTTACGCGAAGGGCTATCAGATGGCACACTCGCCGCCTCCGCGTGGAGCGTGCATACTCGTGTGGAAACAATTTTATCGCTATTGACGAATGGAGTTTTGCGAAAATGACCGACATCAAACACGAAAAATCGTGCGGCGCAGTGATTTTCAAGCGCGAAAATGACCAAATTCTGTATCTGACGGTGGAATATAAAAAGGAAAAAGGCTACTGGGGACTGGTGAAAGGGCACGTGGAAAAAGGCGAAACGGAACACGAAACCGCCCGCCGCGAAATTTATGAGGAAGTCGGGTTGAAAGACCTGACGTTTTACGACGGCTTTCGCGCCGAAATCAGTTATTCTCCCAAACCCGGCGTGGAAAAACTGGTGGTGTTCTTTCTCGCCGAAACGCACACAGACGATGTGCAATATCTGTGGGGCGAACACGTGGCGCATCGCTGGCTGCCACTGAACGAAATTTTGCCCGTTTTGAAATACAATCTCGACCGGGAAGTCATCCGCCAAGCCGATGAATTTCTGCGCACCGCACAGGCATCACATTGACAGGTCATCATCACTATGTTATGATGAGCGACCTTGCGGTAATTTCTGCGTAATGGTAGTGGTAACATTGGTATGGCAGCACATTTTCAAACATTAGAAACATATTGGCTCTCGATGGCAGGCGGGGAGATTCCCCAACTTGGCATTTGGAGTTATTTTTTATTGGCGGCGCTGGTTGCCGTTGAAGGACCCATCGCCACCCTGCTGGGGGCGGTTGCGGCTGCCGGCGGGTTATTGCGTCCGGGATACGTTTTTGTCGCCGCCTCTGCCGGTAATTTAACCGCCGATACCCTGTGGTATTCGCTGGGATATGCCGGAAAAATTGAGTGGATAAAACGGC
>JALVZI010000298.1 GCA_027022125.1 Anaerolineae bacterium
GCGCAGGATGGCTTTTACCCGCAACTGCAACTCGCGCACATCGAACGGTTTGGTCAGATAGTCGTCGGCGCCGGCTTCCAGCCCGGCTATTTTGTCTTCGATGCGTCCTTTGGCGGTTAAAAACAGGATGGGGATGGATTTGAAAAGAGGGTCTTTTCGCAATTCGTTGCAAAACTGAATGCCGTCCATACCGGGCATAATGATGTCCAGAATAATCAAATCGGGGGCAGAGCGGCGAATGATTTTCAGGGCTTCGGCGGCGCTGTTTGCCACCCGCACCTGATAATCGCGGCGCAGGCTCAACTCGATACTCAACGCAACGGGTTCTTCGTCGTCAACAACCAAAATAGTGTGCATCGGTTTTGTCTCCTTCCCAATGCAGGCAAAATAAGCGGCGAAAATTGTAGGTTCACCATAATTGTAACGGTGTTTTGGTAATTTGACAAGCCACCCGCGTGAGGTATGGGACTTCTCTCGCCGACCGGCACAAAAACAAAAACACCCCGTGAGATTGCGGGGTGTTTTTGGGGATATTCCAACCAATGAGCCACCAGGGACTCGAACCCTGAACCGGCTGATTAAGAGTCAGCTGCTCTGCCAGTTGAGCTAGTGGCCCACTGACGAATATAGCACAATCGCCGCTGCTCGGCAAATTTTTGCGATTTTCCGCTTTTCCGGCTCTGCGCTATAATTTCCCAATGACTCCAGTCCCGTCGGCAGCCGATGCCGCCCGTTTGCTGCACCAACTGAAACAGAACATCAATGCACCGCACCAGCCCAAACCCGGCGAAGGACTCTCGCCGCAGATGGCGCTGCTGCGCGAGTGGCAGTCGGCGCGATTGGCACGCACCCACGCCGACCTGCTTGCCGATGCGGAATTCGGCGCAGCCAGCCGCTTTTTTCTGACCGACATTTATGCCCCGCGCGATTTCACCCAGCGTGACCACGACATCGAGCGGATGCACAATTTTATGCTGAAAATCTTACCGCCGAAAATACTGCAACCACTCACCCGCGCCATCGAACTGAACACTCTCACTCAAACGCTGGATGCCCGTCTGCTCGACGCGCTGGTTAACGATTTGGGCATCACCGATGAAATAACCGAAGCGCAATATGCCGAGGCGTATCGCATTTGCGATAATTATGATGACCGCGTGCGGCAAATCGAGATGGTCAGCGAAATCGGGCGCGAACTGTCGCGGATTGCTCATCTGCCGTTTATTGCGCCGACCGTGCGGCTGATGCACAAACCGGCGTATCGCGCGGGCTGGCACGAATTGCAGGATTTTCTGGAACACGGTTTGGCGGCGTTCAAACGGATGAAACACACCGAGCAATTTTTGGATACCATCGCCGGGCGCGAGCGGCTGATTTTAGACCGCATTTACGCCCGTCACCCCCACCCTTTCGACATTTAAATCACACCTCTGCTGTTTCGGCGGTGTATTTTCGCAGCGACGGATATTTCCACGCCACCCACGCCGTCAGCAGCACGGTGGCAATACCTCCCGTCACAATGGCGAACGGCACGCCCATCGCCGCGGCGACCACCCCCGCTTCCAGTTCGCCCAACTGAGGACCGCCCATAAAAAACACCATATTGACGCTGGTCATCCGTCCGCGCAGATGGTCGGGGGTGAGCAACTGCCGCAGCGTGCCGCGAATGACCGTCGAAACGGTGTCGCCCGCGCCGGTCAGCGCGAACAGAATGTACGACAGCACCGCCCAGTGCGACAGCCCGAACAGTGCGGTTGCCAGTCCGTAAATTGCCACACTCACCAGCAGTGTCGCGCCCTGCCGCCGAATATCTTTGCGCATAGCCACTATTGTGCCCGCCAGCACCGCGCCAACCGGCTGTGCCGTTGCCAGCAAACCGTATCCCTGCACGCCCATCCCCAAAATATCGGCGGCGACAATCGGCAGCATCGTGCGTGCCGACGAGAAAAACGTGGCGAAAAAATCGAGCAGCATGGTGCTCCAAATGAGCGGCGTGTGTCGGGTGAATCGTATCCCCTCTTTCAGTGCCGACCAGCCAACCCCGCGCAAGCCGGTGGTCTGCTGCCCGCGATAATCCATCAGCGCCAGCGCCACAATCACCCCGCCGAATGAAACCGCATCCACGGCATACACCCAGCCCGTGCCGATGGCGGCAATCATCAACCCCGCCAATCCCGGTCCAATGATAGTTCCGGTGTACCACAGCAGGGTGTTCAAACTGACGGCATTCGTCAAATGTTTGCGCGGAACCAAATGCGGAACCAGCGACTGCCGCGCCGGTTCATCGAAGGCGGTGATTGCCGCCGCGCCGGCGCTGATGGCGTAAATTGCCGCCACCGAAACGTGGTCGGTCAGAGTCAGCACCGCCAGCGTCAGCGATAGCAGCGCCGCCAGCGTTTGGGTGACGAGCATCAATTTCCGCCGGTCGAGCGCATCGGCAACCAGCCCGCCCAGCAACGCGAAAATGACAATCGGCACCACCCGCACCAGTCCCAGCCCGCCCAGCCCCAGCGCAGACGCACCGAGGGTTATCGGCTTGCCGAAAATGTGCAGCGTGTATTCCGTGCCGCGCAACAGCGCGAAAATGTGCCAGTTCAGCGCGATGACCAGCATTTGCGAACCGAGCGTCGAAACGAATCGCCCGCCCCAAAAAAGGCGGAAATCTCGGTATTGCAGTGCGGCAAATCGTTTTTGGGAGTTAGGTTTTGGGTTCAAGGGTTTTGGGTTCAAAGTTCAAAGTTCAAGGTTTCAGGTTTCAAGTTTCAAGTCCAAAGTCACGTTTCACGCATCACGTATCACATTTCACCAATAACCAATCTCCAATCTCCAATCACCAACCAATCACCAACCAACCACCACCAGTTTACCGCATCGGGGAAAATCCACAAGTTTTTTCAGCAGGAATGGTTATGCTATAAT
>JALVZI010000299.1 GCA_027022125.1 Anaerolineae bacterium
ATTGTTCATCATTCATTATTCATTGAATCAGGTGCGTCTTCCACCAATTGCGAATGGTAAATTTCGGCGTAAATGGGGCTGTTTTCCATCAATTCCGCGTGTGTGCCTCGCGCGGCGATTCGCCCGCGGTCGAGCACCAAAATTTGGTCGGCGTTCATCACCGTGCTGATGCGCTGGGCAATCACAAAACTGGTGCGACCCTCCATCAGCCGGTTCAGCGCGCGCTGAATTTTCGCTTCGGTGGTCAAATCCACACTGGATGTGGCTTCATCCAAAATGAGCACTTTCGGGTTGAGCAGCAGCGCCCGCGCGATGGCGATGCGCTGTTTCTGCCCGCCACTGAGTGTCGCGCCCCGCTCGCCGACGCGGGTTTCATACCCGTCGGGGAACGATTCGATGAATTCATGCGCGGCGGCGGCTTTCGCTGCGGCAATCACGTCATCCAGTGTGGCGTCGGGCTTGCCGAAAGCGATATTTTCGCGAATGCTGCCGCTGAAAAGCGTGGTTTCCTGCAAAACCACGCCAATCTGCCGCCGCAGCGAATCGAGCGTGACATCGCGCAAATCGTACCCGTCAATGGTGATGCGTCCGGCGGTGGGGTCGTAAAATCGGGGTATCAAATTGATGATGGTCGTTTTGCCCGAGCCGGTCGCGCCGAGCAGCGCCACCGTTTCGCCGGCATTCGTTTCAAACGAAACATCCTGCAACACGGGGTCGCCGCTTTCAAAATAGCGGAAAGAGACATTTTCAAAAACCACTCGCCCGGCGATGGGGGGCAATTCGATGGCGTCCGGTTTATCGGTAACATCGTTTTTCGCGTCCAGAATTTCAAAAATGCGGGTGGCGGATGCCGATGCCTGTCCAAATTGGGTGATAATCATACCGAATTGCGCCACGGGCATAAAAAGATACACCAGATACAGACTGAATTCCTGCCATTCACCCAGCGTCAGTGTGCCGCCGATGATTTGTCTGCCGCCAAAATAGAGGGTAGTTGCCTGCCCCAAATTGGCTATCAGAAAAATTACCGGAAACAGAAAGGTGAACACGCGGGCGATAACCAACTGCTGGTTCATCAAATCATCGGCGGCGCGCTCAAATTTTGCCTGCTCGGTTTTTTCGCGGGCGAAGGCTTTTATCACTTTGATGCCCGCCAGATTTTCCTGCAAAATGGTGTTCAGTTTGGAGAGTTTCTGCTGCACTTTGGTGAACAGCGGTTGGATGATACTGCCGAAAAAGAGAAAGAGTATCAGCGCGACGGGCAGAATCCACAGGGTGTACAGCGCCAGCGCGGCATTGGTGGTGAACAGAATGATGAGTGTGCCCGACAGTAGAATGATAGCGCCAACCAGTTGCAGCAATCCCTGCCCGATGAACAGCCGCACTTTTTCAACATCATCGGTGGCGCGCACCATCAATTGCCCGGTTTGATTGCGGTCGTGATATGAAAATGAGAGCCGCTGAATTTTGGCATACAAATCGTTGCGCAAATCATACGCCACGTGCTGCGAATTTTTTTCCGCCCAGAATGCCTGCAAAAAAGCGAAGACACCGCGCAGAGCGGCAAATACCACAATTGCGCCGACTGCCTGCCACAGCGCGCGGGGCGCGTCTGCCTGCGTTTGGGTGAAATGTGCCAGCAGTTGGTCAATCGACCAGTTGGTGGGCAGTTTGAGAAAATCCAGCAATTGCGGCAGCACCATACGGCTGATGGCGGCGGGCATTTTGGGCAGTTGTTCCAGCATCAAATTCGCCACCACACCGCCGGTGATGGTGTCTATCATATTGCTGACCATACGCGGCACTGCCAGTTGCGCCAGTGTGGCAATCAGCAGAAAAACATACGGTAGCAGGGCTTCGGTGCGGTGGCGAGCCAGATATTTTACGGCGCGGCGCATAGCGTTTCGCTGCGCGGCTTTTTGTTGGGGAGAAGGTTTTTTTCGTTTCAAAAATGCCTCCGGTTCAATGAATAATGAAAAATGGACTGTAAAACGTGATGCGTGAAACGTGATGCGTGATGCGTGAAACGTGATGCGTGATGCATAATGCAAAACCAACAAACATTGTCGGCAACAAACCCAATTCTCTTGAAAAATCGTAGAGGCAGTCCCTTGTGGCTACCCTGTTCCGGGCGACCACAAGGGTCGCCCCTACATATCAAACGAATATCTGGCTTGATTTTGTAATAAGGAACGGATTTACGACCGGGCGAATCACCAATCTCTAATCTCCAATCAACCGTCAGCCCAATGTCACGTTTCACTCATCACTCATCACGTTTCATAATTCACTATTCATTATTCATTTTGAATTTGTTCCGCCGCTTCGGTGAGCGTTTGCAGCGCATCAGCGATGATGGCACGCTGGTCGGCATCCAGCGCACAGGTCAGGTCTTCCATCCATTTGCGGCGAGCGTCGATGGTGCGGCGCACGACGGCTTCACCGGCGGGGGTGAGTGTGAGCAGTTTGGCGCGGCGGTCGGCGGGATTTTCGGCGCGCGCCAGCAACCCGAGATGCACCAGCCGGTCGGTCATTTGGCTGGCAGCGGCGCGGCTGATGCCCAGATGCTCGCTGATCAGCGACAGTCCGCACTCGCCGTGATGGTAAAGGCGCATCAGTGCCCACAGTTGCGACGGCGACAGCCCAGTTTCGTCCATCGTGCGTTTAAATTGGTGCATCGAACTGCGGGTAAAAACTTTCGCCCACCGCTGTAACACTTCCGATAAATCACCTTGTGACATAATTAAGCCCTCAATATAGTTAAGCGCACTTAATCATATTGACCACTTCACTATTGTCAAAAACCGCGCGGATTTTTTGTATACCGGTTGCCTTTCGTTACAATAGATGAACGAGCCGGCAATTCAGCGATTCAACGAGTCGGCGAATTCACTATCTCTATAAACTTGTTGAAACTTTTTGTGTGACTGAAATTCAGCCACAAATTTTCACAGACTTCACGGATTTAATGTCATTCCGGAAATTTCCGCAGGAAATTATCCGGAATCCACAGTAAGAAGTGATAGATTCCCGCTTTCGCGGGAATGACGTAACCCAAAATCAGAATTGATTGCGGTAATTTTTTTGCATCGGCAAAAAGTTTCAATCAGTTCTATCTCTATCTCTATCCCTATCTCTATCCCGCAGGAGGCTTCAATGTTGGCTCCCTTTTTTTCCCCGAAAGGCGTTGCCGTCATCGGCGCATCGCGCGAAAGCCATAAATTGGGTTATGGCGTGGTGCGAAATCTGGTTGAACACAAATTTCCCGGTAAAGTTTATCCGGTGCATCCCACCGCCACCGAAATTTTGGGGCGAAAATGCTATCCCACCATCGCCGCGGTGCCCGACCCGGTGGATTTGGCAATCATCATCGTTGCCGCGCCGAAAGTGCCCGCTGCTGTGGCAGCGTGCGGACAGCGCGGCATCCAACACGTCATTGTGCCCAGCGGCGGTTTCCGCGAAGCGGGTGAAAAAGGAGTCGCGCTGGAAGCGGAACTCGCCGCCACCGCCGAAAAATACGGTGTGAAAGTGATGGGTCCCAACTGCATCGGTAGTATTGACACCCATACCCCGCTGAACACCACGTTTGTGGTCGGTATGCCAAAACCGGGTGACATCGCGTTTGTGTCGCAATCGGGCGCGATGTGCGCCGTGGTGATTGACTGGGCGCAGGGGAAAGGTATCGGCTTTTCGCGCATCGTCAGTCTGGGCAATCAGGTCGGCGTCACCGAAACCGAAACGCTGGCAGCGGTGGGCGACGACCCGAACACCCGCGTCATCACCCTTTATATGGAAGGCGTCAGCGATGGTGCGGCGTTCATCCGCACCGCCACGGAAGTTTCGCGCAAAAAGCCGATTGTCGCCATCAAAGGGGGACGCGGCAAAGGGGGGGCGCAGGCGGTGGCATCGCACACCGGCTCGCTGGCGGGCAGCACCGAAGCGTATGACGCGGCATTTGCCCACGCCGGCGTACTGCGCGCCAACTCGATGCAGGAAATGTTCAACTGGGCGCGCGCGCTGGCGTGGCAACCCCTGCCGAAAGGCAATCGCGTCGCCGTGCTGACCCACGCCGGCGGTCCCGGCATTATGGCGGTGGATGCCATCGAAGCCGTCGGGCTGGAACTTGCCCCGCTAACCGCCGAAACGCAATCCACCCTGAAAAAGCAACTACCGCCCGCCGCCAGTGTCCACAATCCGGTGGATATTCTGGCAGGACCCGGCGTGGGCACGTATGCGCTGGCGCTGGAGGCATTGCTCACCGACCCCAACGTGGATGCGGTGCTGGTCATTATGGCGCCCAATGACTGGTTTTTGCCCACCAGCCTCGCCGACACCGTCGCCGATATTGCCGCGCGCCATCGCAAACCGGTGCTAACCGCCATTATGGGCGAAACATCCACCGCCAGCGATGAAGCCCGCGCCATGCTCAGCCGCCGCCGCATTCCGAATTTCACCTTCCCGGAAGAAGCCCCATCCGCGCTTGCTGCGATGTGGGCGCGCCGCCGCTGGCTCGATGCGCAGGAAGATGCACCCGCCGCGCCACAGAATTTCGACCGCGCCGGAGTGGAATCGGCGCTGAATGCGGGAGATTTCGCCGCCGCGCTCGCCGCCGCCGGTATCGCACTGCCACCGGCGGAATTTGCCGCCACTCCCGCCGACGCGGTTCGGCTGGCGGAAACGATGGGCTATCCCGTGGCGCTGAAACTCGTTTCGGCGGACATCACCCACAAATCGGATGTGGGCGGGGTCGTTTTAAATTTGGGGGATGGGGAATCGGTGGCACGTGCCTTCGGGCAGATTATGGACGCCGCGCGTGCCGCGAATCCGGCGGCAAAATTGGATGGGGTGTTAGTGCAGAAAATGCTGTCCGGCGGGCAGGAACTCATCATCGGCGCGCGGCGCGACCCGCAATTCGGCGCGCTGGCGCTGGTCGGCACGGGCGGGGTGGAAGTGGAACTGGTGCGCGATGTCGCCACGGCGATTGCGCCGCTGTCGCCCGCGCAGGCGGCGCGTCTGCTGGATGAAACCATCGCCGGAAAACGTCTGTACGGCTGGCGAAACATCCCCCCGGCAGACCGCGCCGCCGTGATTGATGCGCTGGTGCGGCTATCGTGGCTGGCAGCGGAATTTCCCCGCGTCGCCGAGGTGGAAATCAACCCGTTTTTCGCGCTGGCGGCGGGTGGTTTCGCCGTGGATGTGCGGGGAAGGGTGGAGATTGGTTGATTGGCTACTTCAGTGGGGAAACACGCATCCCGAGTAACGATTTGTGACACAAAGTGCGTATCGAAGGGCGTTTTCCTCTTTCCGGCTCAACTGCGCAATTTTGCGCCGAGTTGTTTTTCCAGCGCTTTCACAATTTTATTCTGCTGTTTGGCGACCACTTTATCGTTCAACGTTTTATCGGGCGCTTGGAACCACAAATTGTACGCCATACTTTTCTTGCCCGCACCGATTTGCTCACCGCGATAAATGTCGAACAGCCGCACATCCGCCAGCAGGAAACCGCCTGCTTTGCGGATGACCGCCTCCAACTCGGCGGCGGTGACGGATTCATCCACCACCACAGCGATGTCCTGCTGCACGGCGGGGAATCGCGGCACGGGCGCCACCCGATACGAGTCGCTCGCCAGCGAGATGAGCGTTTCCACATTCAAATCGGCGGCAAGCACGGCGGTATCTTCCGGCAATTCATACGCTGCCACCACCTGCGGATGCAACTGCCCCAGCACACCGAGCACCGTTTTGCCGGAAACCACTTCCGCCACCCGACCGGGGTAAAAGGTGGGATGTTCCACCGGGCGATAGCTGACTTCCGGCAGATGCAGCCCATCGAGCACAGACTCGATGATACCTTTCATATCGAAAAAGTCGGCGGGCGCGGCGTCGCCATCTTGCCAGTTGTGCGGTGCGCGCGGTCCTGAAAGTACCATCGCCGCCCGTGTCTGCTCGATGGGCAGCACGTCGTTTTCGGTGGGCAGAAAAACCGCCGACACCTCAAACAGCGCCAATTCATCGGTGAAACGGCTGTTGGCGGCGGCAATTTCCAGCACGCTGTTCAGTAAACTGCGGCGCATCACCCGCCGGTCGGCGGTGGACGGGTTCACCAGCGCGACATATTGGCTGTCGTCCAGCGGTTCGCCGTTGGGGATGAGCCGCGCTTCGGCTTCGGGGGTCGTCAGCCGGTAGGTGATGATTTCCTGCATGCCGACATCCACCAGCAAATCCTGCAGGGTCATCTCCCATTCCAGTTTCGGATTGTTGCGCTGTGGCGGGAGCGCATCGGTCAATTCGGTGTGCGGAATTTTGTCGTAACCGTACATGCGCACGATTTCTTCCACCAAATCCGCCCGCCCGATGACCGGGTCGGCGCTGATGTCCAGCCGGTGGTCGGGCACGGTGACGCGCAATCCGTCATCGCCGACGGGTTCGCAAACAAATTCCAGCCCTTCCAGATAACCGCGAATGGTGTCGCGGTCGAGTTCAATGCCCAGCAGACGGGTCACATCGGCGGTAGAAATTTCCAGCGTGATGGTTTCCGGCGGCAGGGGATAGTTGTCCACCATATCGGCGGAGATGACGCCGCCCGCCAGTTCGTGAATCAGTTTTGCCGCCCGCAGCGCGCCGAGCATTGCCTGTGCCGGATGCACGCCGCGACTGAAGCGGTAGCCCGCTTCGGAATGAAGTTTGAGCGCGGTGGCGGTTTGGCGGATGTTGATGAAATTCCACGCCGCCGATTCGATGAGGATATTTTTGCTGGTCGGCTGCACCTCACTTTCCATACCGCCCATAATGCCGGCGATGCTGAGTGCGGATTTCGGGTCGGTGACCATCACCGCCGAAGGGGGCATTTCGCGCACTTCGTCATCCAGCGTGCGCACTTTTTCGCCCGGCTCCGCCAAACGGGTGATGATGCGCACTTTGCCGTCGTCGCTGTATTCGGCGGCGCGGGCTTGCAGCACATCCCAATCGAAGGCGTGGTTCGGCTGCCCGATTTCCAGCATCACATAATTGCTCACATCCACGATATTGTTGATGGGACGCATACCCGCCAGCCGCAGGCGCAGTTGCATCCAATACGGCGATGGTTTGATTTCGATGCCTTCGATGAGGACGCCGACAAAACGCGGGTTCAGTTCGGGGACGGTGGTTTCAATGGTGAGCCGGTCGGCGAGCGGTTTGCCGGTCGGTTCGATGGTGAAATCGGGGTAGCGCAATTTCTTGCCGGTCAGCGCGGCAATTTCGCGCGCCACACCGAGAATGGAGGTGGTGCGGGCGATGTTCGGCAGCACGTCAAATTCCAGCACCGCATCGCCGAGAATATCCACCAGCGGCGTGCCGGGTGCGGCATCCGATTCCATCAGCATGATGCCTTCATGTTCATCGCTGATGCCGAGTTCTTTTTCCGAGCAGAGCATGTGGCGGTTCATAATGCCGCGAATGGCGCGCCCTTTCAGTTTCATCTTTTTGCCCGGCACTTTGGCGTGCCCGTCATACACGGTGGCGCCTTCCATCACAAAAGGCGATTTCAGCCCCAGCGCGGAAATATCGCCCTGCCCGATATACGGGAAGAGATTCGGTGCGCCGGTGACGACCGTTTCGGGTTCGTCCGCGCCGATGTCCACCGTTGCCAGCACCAGTTTATCGGCGTTGGGGTGTTGTTCCACGCGCAGGATGTGTCCCAGCACCAGTTTTTCGCGGTCCCACGGCAGGTCAGATTCGGGCAAGCCGATATAATCGATGTGGGTCACTTCCATGCCGGCCATGGTCATCATCTCCGCCAATTCGGGCACGGACATTTCTATATCAACAAAATCTTTCAGCCAAGATAGAGGTACTTTCATTTTTAACTCCGTATGATTCGAGTTTCAGGTTCAAAGTTGCATTCGTCATTCGCTATTCGCTATTCGTAACTCGTCAGAATTGTCGCAAAAATCGCAGGTCGTTGCCCCAGAAATAGCGAATATCTTCGATGCCGTGTTTGAGCATAGTGATTCGCTCCGGTCCCATACCGAAGGCGAAACCGGTGTAAATTTCGGGGTCGTAGCCGCCGTTGCGCAAAACGGTGGGATGCACCATACCGCAGCCCAAAATTTCGAGCCAGCCGGTATATTTGCACGTTTTGCAGCCTTTGCCGCCGCAAATGATGCACTGCACATCCATTTCCGCGCTCGGTTCGGTGAAGGGAAAATAACTGGCGCGGAAGCGGGTCGGTTTGTTTTCGCCGAACAATCGCTGGGCGAAAGCGGTGAGCGTGCCTTTCAGGTCGGTCATCCGAATGTTGCGCCCGATTGCCAGCCCTTCCACCTGATGGAACTGGATTTCGCTGCGGGCGGTGATTTGCTCGTGACGGTAGCACATCCCCGGCAAAATGATGCGCACCGGGTCGGGGGCATATTCGTGCATAGCGTGAATCTGCCCCGGCGATGTGTGCGTGCGCAGCAGAACGCCGTCGGTGGTGGTGTAAAAGGTGTCTTGCATTTCGCGGGCGGGGTGGTGCGGCGGGATGTTCAGCAGTTGGAAGTTGTATTCATCCGTTTCCACATCGCGGGCGCGATAGACCTGAAAGCCCATTTCCGCCCAAATTTGGTAGATGCGGCGCAGCACCTGCGTGCTGGGGTGCAGGTGTCCGCGGCGGACGGGTCGACCGGGCAGGGTCACGTCGAGCGCGTTTTCGGCGAAGGCTTTTTCCATTTCCTGCGCTTTGATTTCGGCGGCGCGGCGGTCGTGTGCCGCTTCCAACTCGCGTTTCAACTCGTTGGCACGCTTGCCGAATGCGGGGCGTTCCTCGCGCGGCAATTCGCCCACGCGGCGCAGCATCAGCGTGATTTCGCCCTTTTTGCCCAGATATTGGATGTGCCAGCCGGTCAGCGATTTGCTGTCGGCAATCGCATTCAATTCTGCCAGCGCCTTTTGCGCCAGTTGTTCCAGTTGGTTGAGCATAAAAGCCTCCGTTTCAGGTTTCGGATTTCAGGTTTCGGGTTGTTCAAAGTTCAAGGTTCAAGGTTTCGGGTTTCAAGTCCAAAGTCTCAAGTCTAATGTCCAAAGTCATCACGCATCACGTTTCACGCATCACGTTTCAGGGTTTCAGGGTAGTAAGGTTGCAATCGTTATTCGTAATTCGCTATTCGTAACTCGCTATTCCCCTGCTCCATACTTCCTGCTTCTTGCTTCTTTAAACACCATCTGTTATACTTATGGAAAGTCGTTATGACAAATTTGAGGTGAAGTGATGGCATCTCTATTACAGCAGGGAATTTCCGCTTTTGAAAAGGGCGATACCGAAACCGCCCGCAAACTATTTGAGCAGGTTTTGCTCGCCGATGACCAAAACGACCGCGCGCTGGTTTGGATGAGTCGGGTGGCACGCACCCCCGCCGAGCGAAAATTGCTGCTGGAACGCGCGCTGAAAGCCAATCCCGCCAATGCCAACGCCCGCGCCGCGCTGGAATCGCTCAAGGTCTGACGCTTATACACATCGCCGAGCCCCCCGGACGCCACCACCCCCCGGCGGCCATAGT
>JALVZI010000300.1 GCA_027022125.1 Anaerolineae bacterium
CACACTTTTCAAAAGTTTCATTTAGTTCTATATGAAACACGCCGAAATCCCAAAAGTGTGCGGCGGAAATTTGGACTGAAAGTGTTGTCAGAAGCCGATGAATTTATTGCACTGGACGAAAAGATTGAGCAAAGAGCAAGTTGGCTTGAAGCACACGGGATAAAACCACTGGATGCACTACATTTGGCATCAGCCGAGATAGGAAATGCCGACTTTTTTTGTACTTGTGATGACAAGTTTTTAAAGCGTGCGAAACGTTTGACCGACTTGAATGTACAAATTGTGTCTCCAATTGAACTAATAGAGGTGTTGGAAGATGACCGTTAATATCGAGCACAAGCCTTTGGCAATAATAACTGAGGAAGCGATTGATATTTTGTTGCAAAAACTTGGCGCGGTCAATACAGCGCGGTTTCTGAATCAGTTTTCTGCCGGATATGGCAATTATGCTGATGAGCGAGAACTTGTCTTCGGGAAAATGACGTTGGATGATATAATCACCGACATCAAACGAGAACAAGCCGTTTAAAGTCCCAAGTCTCACGTCCAAAGTCTCAAGTCACAGTTCAACCAATCTCCAATCCCCAATCTCCAATCAACCAATTTTCACCGCATCACCGAGCAGATACGCCTGCACGGCGGGAGCGTAAAATAGGGCAATCACGCCGTTATAGTTTTCCACGCCTTTGGGGGTCAGGTTCAAATTATCGCCGCGATATGCCATCAATCCGTTTTCCAGCACGAAAGGGATGGCACGCGGGTAAAATTCTTCCGGCGACACACCGAATTTTTCGGCGAAGGCACGGCGATTGATTCCCCCGAAATAAAATGCCACCGAAACAAATTTCGCCGCGCTGACCACACGGGGCATATCGTACATATCCTGCACGGGGATGCGACCCGCTGCGATGGCGCGCTCGTATGGCTCGATGGTTTTGGATGCCGCGCCGCGATTGTATGCCAGCGTGTGATGCGTCAGCGATTGCGCGCCCAGTCCCAGCCCCAAATACGGCGTGCCGTGCACCACCCGCCGACTCAGATAATCGCTGCAGCCGTCGTCGCCGGGGATGCGGCTGAACGTGTTTTTGCCCGGCACGGCGACATATCCCGCACGGTTGAGCAATTTATGCGCCACGGCATACATCCGGGTCACAGTCTCTTTTTCCACCTGCGCCGCGTGCGCCGCCAGCATTGTGCCTTTATAGCGCATCCGGTACAGGGTGATATACTCCGCGCCGAGTTCCAGCGCCTTTTCCACGCTGTCGCGCCAATCCGCCACCGATTGCCCCGCAAACCCGTACATCAAATCGATATTGAACCGCTCGAAACCCGCGGCGCGGATGTTCTCCATCGCCCGCAGCAATCCGCTGAACCCGCGATACTGCCGCCCCAGTTTTTTCGCCAGCGACAATTGCGTGACCTGCACACCCATGCTGATGCGCTCGAAGCCCATTTGACGGAAGGCGGCGATTTTTTCGGGCTGGTCGGCGGCGATGCGCGGGGTGGTTTCGATGCTCATTGCCATATTTGGCGCGAACCGGAAACTGTCGCGCACGGCGTCCAGCAGGCGGGCAATGTTTTCGGCGCGGGCGAAAGCGGGTGTGCCGCCGCCGACATCGAACCCGACCAGTGTTCTTCTGCGTGTAGCCAGTAACTTTTGATACAGTGCCAATTCCGCCAACAGCAGGTCGAAATAACGGTCTTCCCATTCGGCGTTGGTGGCGGGATTGATGACGGTATATTCGCAAAAATTACATCGCTGCTGGCAGAAGGGGATGTGCACATACAGCCCCATTTCACCGATGCCCGCCCACGCTGCGGCGGCAGTGCGTTCAAAATCGGCGCGCGGCACGCGATAATCTTTCATCGTCACGTTATGGTTGATGGGGTATGCCGTGTTGGCGATGTGGTGATTGCGCAATCCGGCTTGAAAAACGTCCTTCGGGGGGAAAGTTGCCGTATCGGCGGGGGATGGGTTTTTCCAGTTCATTCTGCTTGCCTCCATAAGTGTGTAAATAACACTAATTGAATCGAAAAAATAAAAGATGGTTGTAATTATTCAGGAGGATGCGTTTTTCCCTGCCGATTTCACCCTGAGTAGCCGCAGGGCATATCGAAGGGTGAAATCGGCAAAATACACTGTACCCCTGCACAATTACAGATGACTCTCCATCTGAAATAGTGTTATATTTACACTATATCAGATAAAAGAATGACTGTCAAGTTGAATTGCAAAATTTCGGGGCAACCAGCGATTCAACGATTCAGCAAATAGTGCGAATGGGCGACTCGCCAATCTCCAATCTCCAATCAACCGTCACACCGACACACTTTCTCACCTGCTCACTTTCTATCCCCATCCCCCAAACCTTTACGTGTATTTTATGGAAATCTACCCGCGTTTCGGCGTATAATGTAGGCAGTATTGCTATGGACTGATGCGCAATGGATGCACCGTATCGTTATTTGATATTCAAATTGGATAACCGCAATTATGGCTTGCCGCTCGAATTTGTATCACGGGTGATACGCGCCGTGGAAATCATTCCCGTGCCGAATGAAACGCCGTTGATTCGCGGTGTCATCAATCTGCACGGCGAAATGGTATCGGTGTTCGATTTGCGCGCACTGTTCAACCTGCCCCGCCGAGACATTCTGCTTTCCGACCGCTTGATTCTGCTGGCGGTGGGAGAAAGACAGTTGGCGCTGCTCGCCGATGCGGTGGACGGCATTTTGGAGCCGCGATTGATTGATGTGATGCGCGCTAAAAACGTGGTTTTAAACACCGATATTTTGGATGGCGTGCTGGAGCAGGGCGGCGAAGCCATTTACCTGTGCAATCCGGCGGCATTCCCGCAAGCCGAAATTCCCGCCGGCGGCATTGAATTGCCCGAACCGGAGCACGCAGAATGAG
>JALVZI010000301.1 GCA_027022125.1 Anaerolineae bacterium
CCGATGATTTTTGTAATTGCGACACACTTTTCAAAAGTTTCATTTAGTTCGTTTCACGGATGATATTGAGATGGCAGCGGACGGCTATTTGTCAAAATGATTGCCAGTCAAACGAACCATACCGTTTTGAAGAAAGGGGACTCTATGACCAGAGTTTTTGTCACAGGACTGGGCGCAATTACGCCCATCGGAAATGATGTTGAGACGTTTTGGGAAAATTTGGTGAACGGTGTTTCGGGGGCAGGGATTATTACCGCTTTCGACCCCACCAATTTTTCCAGCAAAGTGGCGTGCGAAGTGAAAGATTTCGACCCCACAAAATATATGAGTCGCAAGATGTCGCGCCGAATGGTGCGCTCCACCCAATTTGCGGTGGCAGCGGCACGGCAGGCGCTGGCAGATGCCAATTTTGAAATCACCCCCGAAAATGCGGAAATGGTCGGGGTGGTGGTTAACACCGGTGGTGGCGGATTGGCAACACTGGAAGAACCGACACTGGTATTGCACGAAAAAGGTCCGCGCACGGTGGGACCGTTTCTGGTTCCCAGTGTGATGGCGAATGCTTCTTCGTGTCTCGTTTCCATCGAAACGGGCGCGATGGGACCGGTACTCACCTCGACGCTGGCGTGCGCCAGCGGCAATTATGCCATCATCGAAGCCTATCACATGATGCAGCGCGGCGAAGCGGACGTGATGCTGGCGGGCGGCACAGAAGCAGGCATTTCGCCGCTGATTATTGCCGCATTTGCCCGGATGCAGGCAATTTCCACCCGCAACGATGACCCCGCCGGTGCGAGCCGTCCGTTTGATAGCGGGCGTGACGGGTTTGTTTCCGGCGAAGGCGGTGTGGTACTGCTGCTGGAAACGGAAGAACACGCCAAAGCGCGCGGCGCAAAAATTTACGCAGAGGTGCTCGGTGGCAGTCTCACCGGCGATGCCTACCATTTCACCGCGCCGCACCCCGAAGGCATCGGTGCGATTCGCGCCACCAAACGCGCCATCAAAAGCGCGGGGTTGTCACCGGAAGATGTGGATGTGATTTTCGCGCACGGAACCAGCACGCCGCTGAACGATGCCGCCGAAACGAAAGTCATCAAATCTGTTTTCGGCGAGCGGGCATACAAAATTCCCGTCCCCGCCACCAAATCGATGGTCGGGCATATGCTCGGTGCGGCGGGCGCGATTTCCGCGCTGGCAGCGGTGCTTTCCTTCCGCGATGGCATCATTCCGCCCACCATCAATCTCACCGACCCCGACCCGGAATGCGATTTGGATTATGTGCCGAACACCGCCCGCAAACAGCAAACGAATGTCGCGCTGGTGAATGCCTTCGGATTCGGCGGGCAAAACGTGGTGCTGGTGCTGAAGAGATATGATGAATAGCGAATAGACGAATAGCGAATGGGCGAATGTATTTATCTTCAAGCGACCCATTCGTTACTCGCTATTCGCTACTCGTCATTTGTCGGCAAGAATTCCGCAAAAACGAGATTGCCGAGCAACCGCGCGGACGGAGTCAATTTCAGGCGTTGCGAGTCTGTGTGCAGCAGACCCAACGCCTTTAATTTTGCTATCTCCGCGCCGAAAACCGCTTCCGGCGGCACGCCGAACCGCGCCGAGAAATCTGCCCGCGATACCCCATCCGCCGTCAGCCGCAAACCAAGCATCATCGTTTCGCCCATCTCCAACCGGCGGTCAATCGTCTCAAAATCGGCGAGCGCGGGGTGCGGGTGCGGGTCGTTCTGCGCCGCAACGGTTTCAATATACTGCGGCACACTGCGCACGTTCCACCAGCGGCGGCGATTTTCAAAACTGTGCGCGCCGGGTCCCATACCCAAATATGGCTGATTGCGCCAATATGTCAGATTGTGCTCGCAGCGGAAACCGGGTTTCGCCCAGTTGGAAATTTCATACTGCCGGAACCCCGCTTCTGCCAGCAGCGCATCCGCCAATTCATACATATCCGCCGCCAAATCGCCGTTGGGCGGCGGCAATTCTCCGCGAACCATCTGCGCCCGCAGTGCCGTTCCCCGTTCCAGCGTCAAACTGTACAGCGAAATATGTTCCACCCCCAGCGCGATGGCGCGTTCCAGCGTGTATCGCCAATCGGAAAGTTTTTGGTTCGGCAGCCCGTAAATCAAATCGACATTCAGATTGCGCGCACCCGCCCGCCGCGCCGCCGCAATCGTCTGCCCAATGCTTTTTGCCGAGTGGATGCGCCCCAGCATTTGCAATTCGGCGGGATTGAAACTCTGCGCGCCGAAACTGAGTCGGTTTATCCCCAGCGACAGCAATTTGCGCAGATACGACTCGTCCACCGTGCCGGGATTGGCTTCGCTGGTAATTTCCGCATCGGGCAGAATATCGAACGCGGTGAAACACGTTTGCAAAATTTGTTTCAACTGCGAAATTGCCAACACGGTGGGCGTTCCCCCGCCGATGAAAATGGTTCGCACCGGCGGGCGGCGGCGATGGTCGCCCATCAGCCGAATTTCGCGGCACAGCGCGGCGGTATATTCGGCAAAAGAGTCGTCCATACCGGCGTAAGTGTTAAAATCGCAGTAGGTGCATTTCTTGCGGCAAAACGGAATGTGGAGGTAAAGGCTGTAGTGCATCATCTAGTCTTAATTGTCGGGCTATTGTCCACTGACAAAAGGTGTAAAAATTGAACCACAGAGGCGCAGAGGCACAGAGAAAATAAGGTTTGAGAGCCCGTTATGCGGCGGTATCTGAAATTTTCGGTGAAAATTTGAACCGGCACTCAAAAAAATTTTTAAATTCTCCGCGTCTCTGTGCCTCTGTGGTGAAAAATTAACCTTTTTTCAGATGAGCCGTTACAGAGAGAGTAATCCTACTTTTTAGATTGGATGATGCAGTAGTGCATCGTCTAACCTTAATTGTCGGGT
>JALVZI010000302.1 GCA_027022125.1 Anaerolineae bacterium
CCCCGCACAAAATGTGCATCGCCGTGTGAGTGCGCATCAATTTATAGCGGCGTTCCCAGTTAATTTTGCCGTGAACGGCATCGCCCACGGCGGGCAAGTCGCCGTCAATCCAGTGCCAAACGGTGTTACCCTTCTTTTTCACTTTGGTGACGGGCAATATTCGCCCGCCGACGGTAATCTCGCCGGTGTCGTTCGGTTGCC
The DNA here is from genome assembly GCA_027022125.1 of Anaerolineae bacterium. GTDB lineage: Bacteria > Chloroflexota > Anaerolineae > 4572-78 > 4572-78 > JANTHQ01. The sequence continues at coordinate 202 of JALVZI010000302.1, forward strand.
CGCCGCCCCCCGGATAAAATGCGGTGCGGTCGAGCGCGACAGCGTTTTCATCGGGGTCTATTTCGGTAACGACGGCATCAAATTCCTGCAAATAACTGTCATCGTGCGATAATAGTTCGGTCATAATTCCTCCGGTGTTGATAGAACACAGATTACACGGATATTACAGATTTTCACAGATGATTCATATCATCTCAATATGGATGGGCAGTCACAAAAATTACCCTACGAATGGCAATTGACACGGTGTTTTTTGAGAAAATCTCGCAAGTCCAGAGAAAAATACATATCTCCACCGACAGAATGCGTTATCTGAAAACCAAACGATTTGTAAAATGCAATAACATTTTGCCAAGTTGCAGTTGTTTCCAAAATGACTCGCTGGTAGCCGTTTTGATGGGCTTTACAGCAAAGTTTCAATAGAATTTGCCGCCCTATTCCCTGCCGCCGGACATGTTTTGCCACCGACATTCTGACTACTTCGACAGTATTTTCGGTGCGGGGCAAAAATGCACCCGTGCCCACCAGTTCATCATTCAACCGCGCAATCAGAAAAACACCCTGTTTGTAAAAAGTGGCAATATCATTCAAGTCAGGGTTTTTACTTTCGTCCAGATAACCCCAGTGTTCAACCAATCCTGCCAAAATTAACGCACGTGCCGCATTTTGGTCTCTATCAGGATGGAACGGAGTGATTTTGAGCGCATATTGTTTTTCGCCCATTCGCAGATTCGCTCATTCGCAAATTCGCCCATTTGTGCAACAAAAAAGCCCTCATCCACACAGGGACGAGAGCCATTGAACGCAAATCTCCCGCGGTACCACCCCACTTGACAGTGTTGTCCGCTTTGCCCGCCTGCGGAGCGATTGCTCGACAGGGGAACCCGGATAACGGCGGGTTATGCCGGACAAGCCTACTGGGCATCGCCGTTCGGTTGTCTGCTCGGAAAGGATTTTCCGGGTGGGGTACACGTTTGGCTCGCACCGCCCCAAACTCGCTGTGGTGGGTGTCCACCCGTACTCGTTTTCGTCATCGCAATTGGCTTTTTTTCCGTGCCGAAGCACGTACAAACACTATATCATTGCGCTATCGCGTTGTCAAATGTTTCTTTTTGCTGAATCAGTTCATCATACAGTGTGTGCAGGTTAATGCGATGCAATTCCTGCACCAACCCGTTCAGCGGAATGCGGCTCAAACCGCACTCGTCAATCAAAATCTGGTCGAGCACGCTTTCCGGTTGTCCGGTGGCAACAATCTGCCGCACTTTCTCTTCGATGGTATCCAAATAGGCAATGTTGGCATCAATGGCTTTGGGAATTTCGCCGCGCAGCAGCACTTCACCGTGTCCCTGCACCATACTTTCCAGCGGATAATCCAGCAACGCCCGCAGCGATTTTTTCATCTGATGGCGGTCTCCGGCGATGAAATACGGCACGGGCATCATCGCATCGGCGGCAAGCAGCACTTTATCTTCGCGCACATAAGCCACCGTTTGGTCGTCGGTGTGCCCCGGCATCCGTTTCAGTTCCACCGATTTATTGCCGATATGAATGACCATCGTGCCATCTTCAAAAATAATATCGGGAATGCGCAGTTTCACTTCCTCAAATTCGGGGTTGTTGGCTTTGGCTTCATTCAGCGCGTGCTGACCATAAGCCAGCAGATTGTCGTGACATTTTTTGTGGCACACCAGTTGCACATCATCATCGAAAAGATAATTGCCGAAAACATGGTCGGCGTGCCAGTGCGAGTTGATGAGGTATTTGATGCGCCCCTTCCCCAGCGAGTTGAGAAAATCAATCATCGCCCGCGTTTCTTCGGGAAAGGGCAAAGTGTCCATCACGATGATGCCTTCGCGGTGCACCACCGCCGACGCGGTAACTTGGGCATACAGCCCGCTGGTAAATACATATATGTCGTCTGAAACACGTTCCCGCCGCATATTTTCTCCATCTGATTACGGTAGTTTACAAACAATCACTGGGGATTATAGCACAATCCGAAGTGTAAAATCAAGCCAATTCGGCATCAGTTTTTGGGATTTTTCAGGATTTTCCGGACACGCTCCAAGTCTGCGGGCGTATTGAGGTTGGTCAGAAAATCGAAATTGCCGGTGACGGGGGCGATGGTCTCGGCGGGGACGTACCGCACCCGCACCGCATCGAAAAACCCGACCACCCGCAGCGATTTTTCCGCCAACCGCGATTCAATCTCCGGCAGACACGTTTTGCGGTAAAAAGCGTGCAGCGTTTCCGGGTGCGGGGTGATGCGCGGCACAACCACATCCACCCCCGCGCGCAGAGATGCCAGCAGCGCGACGGCATCGGCGCGGACGAGTGGCATATCGCACGCCAGCAGAGAAACCCACGAATGTTTCGCGGTGGCAATGGCGGTGTAAATGCCGCCCAGCGCCGCATTGCCCGGCAAAATATCGCCGACCATCGGCAGGTTGAAAGCGCGATATTCGGCGGGGGTGTTGGTCACCAGAAACAGGTCGTCGGTCAGCGGGGTAACGGCGTCAATGACCCATTGCAGCACCGGTCTGCCGAACAGGTCTATCAATGCTTTGTTGCGTCCCATACGGCGGCTCTGTCCGCCTGCCAAAATGGCTATACTGTAGTTGGAAACTTTCACAAAACCATTAACCCCAAATTTGAGTCTACCGACAGTGGTGGAATTCCCCCATCTCCCCTGTATCCCCCC
>JALVZI010000303.1 GCA_027022125.1 Anaerolineae bacterium
CATTCCCGCTTGTGCCCTGCGGGTACGAAAGCGGGAATCCACGATGTTTCGCTGTGGATTCCGGATATTTCCCTGCGGAAAATTCCGGAATGACATTAAAAATCCGTGAAATTTGTGGAAATTCGTGGCTGAAATGCAGTTACACAAAAAGTTTCAACCAGTTCATTATATCACAGTGTATTCAGGCTCACAAACGCAGATTTTTGCCAAAAACTTGTCAAAACGAAATTTTTTGGTATAATGAATGAGCATGAGACCCGAACTGTTGCGGTCTCCCTTTTTATTTTCAGTTGAACACCAGACACAGGAAGTGACAGATGGTAGCCAAGCCGATATACCTTACACCGGAAGGTAAAAAGAAACTTGAAGAAGAACTTGAATATCTGACCACCGTCAAACGTGCCGAAGTTGCCGAAGCCATCAAACAGGCGAAAGAAGAAGGCGACCTCAGCGAAAATTCCGCTTACGATGAAGCCAAATCGGCGCAAGCATTTTTGGAAGGGCGTATCCAAACGCTGGAAGCCCAACTCCGCGAAGCCGTGGTCATCGAAGAAACCGCCGAAAAAGGCGTGGTTGCGCTGGGACGCACTGTCACCATTACCGAAGACGGGACGGACGACCCCGAAACCTACCGTATCGTCGGTTCCGCGGAATCCGATTCGCTCAACGGCGTGATTTCCAACGAATCGCCGATGGGCAGCGCGCTGATGGGCAAACGGGTCGGCGATGTTGTCACCGTCAAAGCCCCCAGCGGCGAGTTCAAAGTTAAAATCCTCAAAATCGAATAAATCTTTCAAACACCCCGCGGGCGAGACCGGAAATGTCTCGCTCGCTTTTTTAATGTAGAACCGTGCAAGATGTCATCGCCGGGCTATTGCCCACAAAAAAATTGAACCACAGAGACGCAGAGGAACAGAGAAAAATAAGGTTTGAGCGTCCGCAATGCGGCAGTATTTGCAATTTTTGATGAAAATTTGAACCGGAACTCAAAAATTTTAACATTCTCCGGCATCTATTCAGCGTGCTGTGTTTGCCTCGAACTAAAGTTCGAGGATCAGAACTCAAGCCGACTTAAGTCGGCTTTGGCTTTGAGCGCGGAAATTTATTTCCGCGCGCCGACCGGAAAGAAATATGTCAGTACACCATAAGCAACCCCGTAGAGACGCCCAAATTGGGCGTCTCTACGAAAATGCCGTTGCAACGAGATAAAACACAGAAAAATCTGCGACCATCCGTGCCATCTGTGTTAATCCGTGTGCTATTATTCAATCTACGGTTGGGTAGTTACATTCTCCGCGTCTCTGTGCCTCTGTGGTGAAAATTTTTAGATGATCTATTACAGAAGGCAAATCCTACTTTTCAGATTGGATGGTACAATAGGAACTCCCCATGGCATTGCTGAAAAAATTAAAAAAAGGCTGGCATATCCTCCGCTACCGGGTGAAAACGCAGGGCTGGCGCGTCACATTCATTTGGATGATTGGGCGCGGCATACCGAAACTGACCGGCGTGCCGCTGCTGCAATACAGTCAAATCACCCCGCAGATTTTTGTGGGTCCGCAGTTCAATCGGCGCGGTAAACGGCAGTTGGAAGCCGCCGGCATCACCGCCGACGTGAATCTGCGCATCGAGTTTGATGACGCGGCGCACGGGCTGGCGCTGGAAAAATACCTCCATCTGCCCACGGTGGATGATGCTGCCCCCAGCATCGAGCATCTGCGCCGGGGCGTGAATTTCATCCGCCGTGAAGTGGAATCGGGTGGAAAAGTGTATATCCACTGTGCGGGCGGCGTCGGGCGCGCGCCGACTATGGCGGCGGCGTATTTCATCAGCGAAGGCTATTCGCTCGATGCCGCGCTGGCGCTCATTCGCCGCACCCGCCCGTTCATCAAAATTATGCCGCCGCAAATGGCGCAACTGCAAAAATTTGAAACATTGGTGAACAATGGACAATAAATTTACCCCGTGGAAAACCATCGCCCGCCGCACGGTGCTGCATGCCCCGCCGTATCTGTCGGTGGAAATGCGCACCATCCAACTGCCCGACGGGCGCACCATCCCCGATTGGGCGTGGATTGATACTCCCGATTATATCAATGTGGTGGCTGTGACCCACGCGGGCGAATTCATCTGCTTCCGGCAGACAAAATATGCCGTCGAAGGCACATCGCTGGCGGTGGTGGGTGGCTATATCGAACCGGGGGAAGACCCGCTGGCGGCGGCTCGGCGCGAATTGCTGGAAGAGACGGGCTATCGTGCCGAACGGTGGCAATCGCTGGGCAGTTACGCCGTGGACGGCAATCGCGGCGCGGGGGTGGCGCATTTCTTTTTGGCGCAGGGGGCGGAAAAAACAGCGGAAATTGACGCAGACGATTTGGAAGCGCAGGAATTGCTGCTGCTGTCCCGCGCAGAAGTCGAATCGGCATTGGCGCGGCACGAATTTAAAGTGCTACCATGGGCGGCGATTGTCTCGCTGGCGCTTCAAGTTTCAAATCTCAATTTGGGATAAGATATTCAGTCCACAGATGGACACAGATAAACACAGATTTTCACAGAAGCAGTAAAAAATCAGTGTAAATCTGTGGATTATTTTTTCGTAACTATCTGGCGTGCTGTGTTCGCCTCGAACAATCGTAGGGGCAGCCCTTGTGGCTGCCCTGCTTTGGGCGACCACAAGGGTCGCCCCTACGATTATTCAAAGTGAGCAGTGTGCGCTGAGCAGTTACCCTCGCTTATTCCAAACTCAGGTCTCAAACAATTTGGGTTGATGTGCGCCGCGCACCAGATGGCTCACGCCGACTCCCACCAGCCGCAGCGGGCGGTGCGATTGCCAGTGCCGCTCCAGCAGAAAGCGGGCATAGCGGGCAATATCCGCCGCCGAATCGGTGGGCGGGTCGTGGGT
>JALVZI010000304.1:0-750 GCA_027022125.1 Anaerolineae bacterium
TGCCTGCCACAACCGGTTTCGAGTTTCCGGCGGCAGGTCAACCACCACCTCCCGCGAATAGTGCCGGTACAACTCGACCGTTTTGCGAAATGTGTCAACCAGCACCCGGCAATCTTCGCAAACCGCCAAATGCCGGTCTATCTCTTCACACAGCGACTCTTCCAACTCACCGTCAATATATTCCGATAATCGTGTCATCAATTCCCGGCACTGAGGCGAGCGAGATGTTTGACGTTTCATATCACCTCCGAACCTTCCGTTTGTGAAAAATATGCCGCCAATTGCCGCCGCAACTGCATCCGCGCCCGATGCAACCGCACTTTTACACTGCTCTGCGAAATACCCAGCACTTCTGCGGTTTCTTTGGTGGATAGTCCTTCCAAATCGCGCAAAACAAACACTGCCCGCAGCGATTCCGGCAACTGCGCCACCGATTCATCCATCGCGGCGCGCAATTCATCCGTCAACAGCAGCGATTCCGGCTCCCACTGCCAATCGCGCACATCAAGCGGCGCGCCGCCATCTTCCGCCACTGTCGAATCGAAAATATCCAGCGAAACGGTCGGCGTTTCTTTGCGCCGCAAGCGCATCAACCCGTTATTGGTGGCTATGCGATACAACCATGTCGCCAAACTCGACCGCCCCTCAAACGATTCCGCGCCGCGACAGGCATTGATGAATGTTTCCTGCAAAATTTCTTCGGCTTCGTTGGGATGCCCGGTTAACCGCAGCGCAACATTGTAGATTTTT
>JALVZI010000304.1:760-2899 GCA_027022125.1 Anaerolineae bacterium
GAATTTGGTTTTTGCGGTGGAAATCACGCTGGAAAATCCTGAACACATTTTGAAAGCGGGCATGCCCGCCGACGCGGAAATTCTGCCGTAAATTTGGTAATTTTTCCGGAGTATTGCTGCACAATTTCATCGCAAGCGCGGGGGTCGCCCCGCTGCAACGCCTGTACCAGCGCCGCTTCCTGTTGGTTCATTCCGTGTGCTCCGTTTTTTGGTACCATAACCGTAACGAATCCGCCGGATTTGTCAAACGGTGTTGACTCGCGGCAGCAGGTTCACTATACTTTTGCGGAAAGGATTGTCATGTTTTTGAACTCATCTGCTGCGATACGAATTCTATTTTGCACCAAAGGCAACTGCGCCGACCCCGACGACGCCCGCGCTCTGCTGGTGCACACCGAATCGCTCATCGCCGCGCACGGGCTGGACAACCCCGACCATCCCCGGCACACGGTTTGCTCGGCGGTGAACTGCTTGGGTGTGTGTCACAGCGGTCCGGTGATGATGGTGCATCCCGGCGCGGTTCGGTATGGCAGCGTGACCCCCGCCATGCTGGATGAAATTTTCGACAGCCACATTTTAAACGATACCCCCGTGCAAAAATGGGTGCTCCCCTACCCGCAGGTGAAACGAAAATAATCTGCCGGAAAAAACAGAACGCAGATAACACGGATTTACCGGTTTCCACAGATACATTTAAAAATCGGTGAGAATCCGTTTCATCCGCACAATCTGCGTTCTATCAAAAATTACCAAATTTACGGCAGAATTTCCGCGTCGGCGGGCATGCCCGCTTTCAAAATGTGTTCAGGATTTTCCAGCGTGATTTCCACCGCAAAAACCAAATTCACCCGCTCTTCTTTCGTTTGCACGTTTTTCGGGGTGAATTCCGCTTCGTTGGAAATATATGTCACCGTTCCCTGAAAAACCCGGTCAACCGAATCTATGGTGACGTTGGCGGTTTGCCCCAAATTCACCCGCCCGATTTGCGTTTCGGGGATGAAAACACGCAGGGTCACTTTATCCAAATCGGTGAGTTTGAGCAGAGTTGCGCCGGGAACCGCCAACTCGCCGGGGTCAACCGCGCGCACGGTGATAGTGCCGTCGCGCGGTGCGGTGATGGTCAGTTGCGCCATTTGAGCATTCACCAGCCCCAGCGCACTTTCGGCTACCCGAACCTGCGCTTCTGCCACCGCGACGGCTTCAGCGGTGGGACCCATTTCGGCGGCGGCGAGTTTCGCTTTTGCCAGCGCCACGGCGGCTTCGGCGATATGGTAGCCCGCCTCCGCCTGATTGACTTTCACCTGCAGCGCCACCGGGTTGTTATACTGCTCCCACAGATGCGCCAACTGCACTTTCAGCATTTGCACCTGCGATTGCGCCATCTGCAAGCCAATTTCAGCGGCGGCGCGCTGTCGCTGTGCCACATCATACATCACCAGTGCGGCATGGCTGCTCTGGTCTCGGCTGGCGGCTTCTTCTTGAATTTTGGCGGTTTTCACTTCCGCCTGCGCTTTTTCCACCTGCCCTTCCGCCTGTTTCAACTGCGCCTGCAATTCCTGAATGGGCACATCCAAATCTTGCGGGTCATCCAGCAGTGGCAGCATGGATTGCCAAACCTGATATGCGCTGTCGCGCTGTGCCTGTGCCTGCGCCAGTTCCGCTTTCGCCACCGAAACCGCTTCCGGGCGCGGCGCATCTTTCACGGCGGCAAGATTGGCTTTCGCCGTGGCAATGGCAGCGTTCAACTCGCCGAGTTGCGATTCGAGCAGGCTTTTGTCCAACTCTACCAGCACATCCCCCGCAAAAACGGTATCGCCTTCTTTTACATGTACCGCCGTCACCCGCCCGCCGGTTTCGGCGGCGATGATGGTGCTCTCCCCCTCAATCGTCCCCGACCCGACTATTGGCGTATCGTTTGCGGAAAACGCCTGCGCCGTGCCGCGGCTGTTGAGATACACCCCCATCGCCACGATTAAAATTACCGCTATTGCCAAAAGTATTTTTCTCATCGTCTCATACCTTCAAAGTTACAGAGTAGCAGGGTTGCAGTCAGTCCCAAATCCAATGTTTCATGTCCCAAGTCTCACGAATGAGCGAATTTGCAAATAAGCGAATAGGCGAATCTCTAATTACCAATCT
>JALVZI010000305.1 GCA_027022125.1 Anaerolineae bacterium
CGCAACTGCGATGAAGTTTCCAGCCATCCCATTACCAAAGCCGGTAATGCCATCACATCTCGATGGTCAGGTTGACGGTATCATTATAGCACATTGATAATATTATGGCAAGTTATTATGGAAAGTTGTTGTGTCATATTAGTTTGTCATTTGTCATTTGTCATTTGTCATTCGTCATTTGCTATTCGTAACCACCCGGTCTGTCGTTGCGAGGTGCAACAATAAGTTACGTGAAACGTGATGAGTGGTGACTTGTAATTATTCAGCCACAGATTAAATAGAACGCAGATAACACGGATGGTCACGGGTTTTTTTCTATGTTTTATCTCGCTGCGGCGGCATTTTTGTAGAGACGCCCAATTTGGGCGTCTCTACAGGGTTACTCAGGATGCCGATTTCATCTTGAGTAGCCCGCAGGGCGTATCGAAGGGTGGAAAAACGCATCCTGAGTAGTTATGATTTTTGAAACTTTGCGTCTTTACATCTTTGCGTGAGAATTTAGATTCGGTGTGATAACCCGAAAATTAAGGTTGGACGATGCAGTAGTTTCAATCTCAAAGTCACACATCACGTTTCACCCAATCCATTCGCAACTCGCTATTCGTAACTCGCTACTCGAATGGTTTGTTTTGCTTATTTCGCACTCAGGTTTATACTCTTGCGGTAGAAAATGTGACGAACCCACCGTTCAAGGAGAGACTTATGACTGCAAAACTGATTGATGGAAAAGCCATCGCCGCCACCATTCGCGGTGAGATAAAAGCCGAAGTGGACGAAATGCGCGCCAAAACGGGCAAAGTGCCGGGGTTGGCGGCGGTGCTCGTCGGCGACCGTAAAGACTCGCAAACGTATGTCCGTATGAAAAAACGCGCCTGCGAAGAAGTGGGAATTACCTCTTTCGGGTATGATTTGCCCGGCGATATTTCGCAGGAAGATTTGCTGAAAGTGGTGCAGGAATTGAATGAGAACCCCGATGTGCACGGCATTTTGGTACAATTGCCCCTGCCGAAACACATCAATGAAGAAGAAGTTCTCGCTGCTATCAGCATCGAAAAAGACGTGGACGGCTTCCACCCACTGAATATCGGACGGCTTTCCATGAAAGGGCGCGACCCGCTGTTTGTGCCCTGCACGCCCAAAGGCGTTATCGAACTGCTCGACCGCAGCGGCGTGACCATCGAAGGGAAAAACGCGGTGGTGCTGGGGCGCAGCAATATCGTCGGCTTGCCCGTGGCGATGCTGCTGTTGCACCGAAACGCCACACTGACCATCTGCCATTCGCGCACGCCGGATATTCCCGCCGTCACCCGCAACGCCGATATTCTGATTGCCGCCGTCGGGCGCGCGGAAATGGTGAAAGGCGACTGGATTAAACCGGGTGCGGCAGTGATTGATGTCGGTGTGAATGCCGTGGACGACCCCACCGCCAAAAAAGGCTACCGGCTGGTCGGCGATGTGGATTTCGACAGCGCGAAAGAAGTTGCCGGGATGATTACCCCCGTGCCCGGCGGCGTCGGTCCCATGACGATTGCCATGCTGCTGCGCAACACGATGGACGGCGCAAAACGCGCCTACGGGCTGGCATAATTGACGGATTCGCCATAAGAAGGTAATCTACTCTCATCTCACCGAACCAAAACCGAGGAGATGAGGGTATGACTGCCAAAAATTTATTCAACCATCTGATATTTTCACCGGCAACCGAATCGAACACCCCCGCACGTGCGGCATTTTCCGATAGCGGAATTTTGCCGCACGTCTTCTTTTCCAAACGCGACTCGAATCCCACCATCCGCACCCGCCGTCGCCGCAAAACCGAATCTTCCGGCACGCGGGAGCGGGCGAAAGCCCCGCGCCGCCGCCGCGAACCGACCGGCGGAGGCACACCGCCACCCCGACCCCCGGCGGGCGGTGGGGGCGGGTGGTCTCAACCGCCGCGTCCGCCGCGCCCGACCGGCAGCGGCGGTGGGGTGAAACTCAGCCCCAAAGTGACCGTCGCGCTGGTTGTGCTGCTGGTCATCGTTTTTGCGTGCAGTTCGCTGTTCAATATGCTTTTCGGCGGCAACAATTCGAATCCGGCACAGCAATCTGCCGCAGCATACCCCACCGCCACTTTCGCCGCGAACAGCGATTCTTCACCCTCTCTGCCGACGCCCACCGCTGTGCCGTTCCAACCGCCCGCCGCCTCCGATTCGGTGGCGGGGCAAACGTGGACGGTCATGCTCTATCAGGATGCCGACGATAAAGTACTGGAAAAAGATATTTATGTCGATTTGAATGAAGCCGAGCGCGTCGGTTCGAGCGACCGGCTGAACATTGTGGCGCAGATTGACCGCTACCGGGCAGGCTATCGCGGCGATGGCAACTGGGCGGACGCGAAACGGTTTTTCGTGACGCAGGATGATGATTTGGCGCACATCAATTCGCAGGTGGTGCAAGATTTGGGCGAAGTGAGTATGGCAGACGGGCAATCGCTGGTGGATTTTGTGACGTGGGCGATGGACACCTTCCCCGCCGATAAATATGTGCTCATCCTGTCTGACCACGGTATGGGTTGGCCCGGCGGCTGGACTGACCCCGACCCGCGCAGTACTGCCCCCGCCGAAACACCGCTGGCGCAGGTGCTGGGCGACCAACTCTATTTGAACGAACTGGATGACGCGCTCGGCGAGATTCGCCGCCGCAGCGGCATCGACAAATTTGAACTCATCGGTATGGATGCCTGTTTGATGGCGCATCTGGAAGTGTTCGACGCGCTCGCGCCGCACGCTCGATACGCGGTGGCATCGCAGGAAACGGAACCCGCGCTCGGTTGGGCATACACCGGTTTTTTGCAGGCACTGAAAGACAATCCCGATATGGACGGCGCACAATTGAGCCGGTTGATTGTGGACAGT
>JALVZI010000306.1 GCA_027022125.1 Anaerolineae bacterium
GCCGAGGTTTTTCGCACCCGCGAAACGGTGGTGCAGCAAGCCATCGTGTCGCAATCGCCCGCCCGGCACAGCGCCCGCATCAGCGCCACCGGCAGCGAAACCGTGTGGTCGTTTCTCGCCGCGCCGTTGCAGGTGCGCGATGCCGTTTTCGGCGCAATCGTGGTCGAAAGCCCGCATCCCGGCGGGTTTCTCCCCGGCGACGAGACTCTGTTGAGCACTTTCGCCAGCCATGCCTCGGTTGCCATTCAAAACGCCAACCTTTTTCAGGAATTGACATCGGCATATATTGACCTGAGCCACCATCAGGATGAACTTTTGCGGCACAACCAAACACTGCACGCGCTGTTTGACGGCATCACCGACGGATTGACCATCGTCAATCGCAATCTGGAAATTGTCGCCATCAACCAAGCCGAAGCCGACCGGCTGGGCAAATCGCCCGATGAACTGGTGGGACGCACCGGCGACGAGCAAATTTGGGGCGAAGCCGCCCCGGTCATCCGCCGGATTGTGCGCGATACCATCACTCGCAAAAAAGGCATTTTATGGGCGAGCGGCACGCACACATACAAAAAACTCACGGTTGCACACCGCGGCGTTTTTTCCGAACGCGATGTGCGCACATACCCGATTTTCAGCGCGGACGAAAGCGTCAATCAAGTTATCATTTTCGCGCAGGATGTTTCAGAGAAACATCAGTTGCAAGCCACTCTTTTCCGTTCGGCAAATTTGGCGGCAGTGGGACAACTGGCATCCAGTATCGCGCACGAAATCAATAACCCGCTGACGGTCATCATCGCCAACACCCAAATTCTGCAAATGGATGCCGACCCCGACAACCCCGATGCGGCGCTGATTGATTATGTACTGGAAGCCGGATTGCGGATTCAGCACATTGTGCAAAATTTGCTCGATTTTTCGACACAGGAAAGTTACGAATGGGAAGAAGTGGATGTGGAAACCACCATTGATGATGCGCTGACACTGATTGCCGCTCCACTGCGCAAAGGGAAAATTGAAGTGCTGAAACGGCTCCCCGCGCTGCCCAGCATCGTCGCCAGCGCGAACCATCTGCAACTCATCTGGATGAATCTGCTGCAAAACGCCCGCGAATCCATCGCGCAGACGGGGCATACCGGCATCATCGAAATTTCCGCCGGTCAACCCACGCCGGAAACCGTGCAAATCACCATCGCCGATAACGGTATCGGCATCCCGAAAGAAAATCTGGAACGGCTTTTCCGTCCGTTTTTCACCACCAAACCACCGGGGCAGGGTCCCGGGTTGGGGCTATACACCTGCCGCACCATCGTGCAGCACCATCACGGCAGCATTGATGTGCAGAACAATCCAACAGGTCACGGCGCAATTGCCACCGTGACCCTGCCCGTCAATCAAGATTAAAATGCGTTTTCCCCGCCGGTTTCACCCTTCGGTACACACTGCGGGCGGCTCAGGGTGAGACCGGTGAACCTCAAAAATCATTTCATCACCAGCGGTAAAAATACTTTCGTCTCGCCGGTGCGCTCGCCGGGGATGATGTTCACCAGCCGCACATCATCCAGATACACCCAAGTGTTATCCATCGGTGCGGTGCGGTTCGACACGCGGAATTCAATATTGACCACCTGCCCTTTAAACGGTGTCACATCAAAATACCCGAAATGCCAGCCGTTTTCATCTTCCGGATGTGCGTCAATGGGCGATGACGGGTTCTGCGTGTACCAACCGTAATACCAATCGAAGGAATATGGAATGCCGTCCTGCTGCAATTCCAACCCGTTGCGATACACTTCGAACGGGTCCCACTCGCGCCCGCTTTCGCTCTGCGCCACATCATATCCCAAAATGCGATAGTGATACTGAACCTGCGACACGCCATCCGTCGGCACGTAAAATGACTGGCTGACCCACGCTTCACTGACCTGATGCGGGCAGTTGTCGGGATATTCATAACTGTAATAGCCGTTGCCAACCTGCGGATATCCGGGCAGATTCGCCGCACTGCACAGCGACCCCACCGTCGCACCGAGTCGCACCATTTTTGTGCCGCTGTACGGGGTGATAACTTTGCCACCGACCACATCGGTGGAAACGAGTGTTGCCTGATAACTCGGCATACTCGATGACCACCATGAGAATTGCGGGGTGGGTGTGGTTTGATTACGTGCCGCCCAACTGTCAAATGTCCCCGATTCAAAATCGCCGTCTTTCAACCCGCCATCAAGGAAGAAAATGTCCACATCTCCGGTGATGTTCCACCCATCCACCGAAATGCTCGCTTTGCCGGCGGTGTTTGCCGCGGTGAGCGTGCGGGTGGTCACGCCGCCGACAGTCGGAACGAAACCGCTCAGCGTGCCCGCGCTGGCGGTGACGGTCAGCGGGGTGGTTGCATCGGTGATGGTGTGCCCGTAATCGTCTTTCACCGAGAAAGTGAGCAGCGATTGACTGTGACCATCGGCGGGGAGGAAATTGGGAATGGCATCCACCGCGATATGGGTCGGGGAACCGACGGTGAATGTCACCACACCTTCCGCCTGATTTCCATTCACGAAAAATTGTACCGTGCCGACATCCATTCCGGCGGTGAGCGTGCGGGTGAACACACCGTTTAGGGTTCCGCCCGCGCCGCTGATACTGCCCAGCGTGCCGGTGATGGTCGGCACCGTGCCATCCGGCACAAAACTGCCGTCCGTGTCGAACACCTGAATGGTCAATTGCGTCGTGCTTTCGCCATCCGCCAGCAGTGTATCCGGCTCCGCGGACACAATCGCTTTCGGTGCGATAATCACGTGTTCACCGCCCGCCTCAAAATCATCCACATACAAATGCACCGTGCCGAAATACTTTCCGGAAATGAGCGTGCGGGTGGTCACACCGTTCACCACCGGCGCA
>JALVZI010000307.1 GCA_027022125.1 Anaerolineae bacterium
CAGCGGCAGTGTGCTGGAAACGCTGGAACGGGCGGCGGCACACATTTCCGAAACCCACCCGCTCACGGCGATTATCGGCATCAGCACACTGATTTTTCTGGTGATATGGCGGCGGCTCAAACCCGGCATTCCCGGCACGCCGATTGTGCTGGTGGTGGTGTCGGCGCTGGGGGTGCTGTTGCGCTGGGACTCGCTCGGCGTGGCGGTGGTTGGGCATTTGCCGCAGCATCTGCCGCCATTCCAAAAGTTGTGGGAGAACGTCTCGCTCGATTTGATTTCCAATCTATCGGCGGGCGCGCTGGCGGTGGGCACTATCAGTTTGGTATCCGATACCGCCATCGCCCGCGCCATTTCGGCGCAAACCAAACAGCGCATCGATAGCAATCAGGAATTCATCGGGCAGGGGATAGCCAATGTGATGATTGGTTTTTTTTCCGGTTATCCCGGCGCGGGGTCGTTTTCGCGCTCGGCGGTAAATTTGCGGATGGGCGCAAAAACGCGGATGAGCGCGATTTTCTCGGCGATTTTTGTGGTGCTGGCAGTGCTGATTTTGGCGCCGTGGGTGGCGTATCTGCCGCGTGCCGCCGTCGCCGGGGTGCTGATTCTGGCGGCATACGGGCTGATTGACCGCGTTGAAATTCGGCGGATTTGGCGCGGCGCACGCGATGACGCGCTGATTATGCTCATCACGTTTGCCGGCACGCTTTTCCTGCGGCTGGAATTTGCCGTGCTGTTGGGGGTGTTGCTGTCGTTTGCCATGTATGTGATGAAAACCAGCGTGCCGCGCGTTGTGCCCGTCGTGCCCGAACCCGGGTTTCGGCATTTTGCTTTTCAGCCCGATAAACCCGCTTGCCCGCAGTTGGCAACCATCGATGTGCTGGGCGATTTGTATTTCGGCGCGGTGCATCATGTGGAAGAAGCCATTTTCGCCCATATGGAAGCCCATCCCAACCAACCGTATCTGCTATTGCGCATGCGCAGCGTGAATCAGTGCGATTTCAGCGGCATTTACGCGCTGGAAAATATCGTGCAAACGTACCGCGACCGGGGCGGCGATGTGTTTATGGTTCGTGTGCAGCCGCCGGTGCTGGCACTGATGCACGACACCGGTTTTTACGATTTTCTCGGCGCAGACCACTACCTCACCGATGATACCGCCATCCCGCACATTTTCTACCATGTGCTCGACCCGGCGGTGTGCATTTACGAGTGCGAATATCGGGTGTTCAGCGAATGTCAGAACCTGCCGAAACAATTGTATCCTCTGGAAAACCTGTCGCTGCCCAAACCGCCCCGCACTGAATTTCCCGAAATTGCCGCCGCGGAATTGTACCGGCAATTGCACAGCGACCATCCACCATACGTGATGGATGTGCGCGAACCGCGCGAATTTGCTCGTGAGCACATTCCGCAATCGCATTTGTACCCGCTGGGCAAACTTTTTGTGAAACGTCCGTCACTGCCCGCCGACACGCCGATTGTGCTGGTGTGCCGTATCGGGCGGCGCAGCCACAAAGCGGCGCAGGTGCTCGATGCTTTCGGTTGGGAAAATGTAACGCTGCTGAAAGGCGGTTTGCAGGCATGGGAAGCCGCCGGTTTTTTGGAAGCGGTGGATTTGACGCCGGAAACGGGAGGTGAAAAATGAACGACCATCCGCCCCGAAATTTGGGGCTTGATTTGGTGCGCGTTACCGAAGCGGCGGCGCTCACTGCTGGACGCTGGATTGGGCGTGGTCAGCCGGAAGAAGCCGATGCCGCCGCCGCCGAAGCCATGCTGGAAGCCTTCAACACGCTCGATATGAAAGGGCGGGTCATTTTGGGGGAAGAAAGCAAACTGGGGCGGCATTCTCCGCTGGATAGCGGAACCGTGCTCGGCACGGGATATGGTCCCGAAATGGATGTGCTGGTTGACCCCATTGACGGCGCGCGGCTATTGATGCACGGGCGGTCGGGCGCGCTGGCGGTGGCGGCAGTCGCCCCCGCCGGTTCGATGCTGGCGGTGGAGCCCGCCGCATATATGGAAAAAATTGTGGTTGACCGCGAAGTGGGCAATAAACTTGTGCCGGAAGCGATGGATGCCCCGGCGGCATGGACGCTGGCGCTGATTTCTCGTCTGAAAAACAAGCCCATCCGTGATATAATTGTGTTTATGCTGGAACGTGACCGCCATATGGATTTGGTGGAAGAAATCCGCGCGGCGGGTGCGCGGGTGTGGATGCGCGCCGACGGCGATATTCTCGGCGCACTGCTGGCAATGGAACCGAATATCGGTGCGGATGTGCTGATGGGTATCGGCGGAGCGGCAGAGGGGATGATGGCGGCGTGTGCCGCACACGCGCTCGGCGGGGCAATGCTGACGCGGCTCGCTCCCCAGAGCGAATCGGAGCGGCAGGCGGTAGCAAAAGCCGGATTGAGCACACACAAGATTTTCACCCAAAATGATTTGGTTACTGATGACGACCTCTTTTTTGTCGCCACCGGTATCACCGATGGACCGTTGCTGAACGGCGTGCGCTATCTCGGCGACCGTGCCGAAACCCATTCCATCATTCTGCGCGGCTCCACCGGAACCCGCCGTGTGGTTTATGCCGAACATACCATCAAACGGTTGTTTGGCGGATAGAGGGGATTGGTTATTGGCGATTGGAGATTGGCGATTCGTGAAACGTGATGAGTGAAACGTGACTTGAGGCTTGAGACTAACTGCAACCCTCCAATCTTGAACTTTGAACCTTGAACAACTAACCCTGAACCTTGAACCGGAAACCAAAAATGCCAAACCTAATTTTATTCAACGCGAAAATACACGGACACCCCGCCGCGTCGGCGATTGCCATTCGTGACGGGAAAATATTTGCGGTGGGCGATGATGCGGACATCCGCGCGCTGGCACAC
>JALVZI010000308.1 GCA_027022125.1 Anaerolineae bacterium
GCTATAAATTCGAGTTGGTGGCTCTGAACGATTTTTCGCGCGCAGATGAGGCAATTTTGCAGGCACAGGAGTTCGTGATAGACTCCGATGTCATCGGCGTGATTGGCGAATGGGACACCGATATTTTTGCCGCTACCGCACCGATTTTCGATGCGGCGCAGTTGCGGGCGGTAGCGCCGTCCCGTTTCACCGATTTTTCGACTCTGCCGCCAAACTTCGCCGCCGATTATCAATCGCTGGCGGGTATGCCGCCCGACACGCAGGCAAAACAGGCGTATCTGGCAACCCGCAACCTGTTCGACATGGTTGACCGGACTATCCGCCGAAACCACCGGCTCACCCGTGCCGCACTCTATTCTTTACCATAACGGATTGCACTGTGAAAGTTTTGATGCTTTCGTGGGAATTCCCACCATTGGTGACGGGGGGGTTGGGGCGACATGTGGCAGAACTCGCCCCGGCGCTGGCGCAAAACGGCGTCGAGGTGTATGTGCTCGCGCCGCGCGCCCATCCCCCGCACCTTCGAGAAAAATTACACCCCAATTTGTCCGTCCATTGGGTGGATAATGCCGCCGTTGACCCCGCCGCCGACATTTACACCCGCGCGGTTGCCACCAACAAACTGATGGACGCTCGCGCCACCGATTTGTGGAACGAACTCGGCGGGTTCGATTTGATTCACGCGCACGATTGGCTGGTTGGTATCGCCGCCATCGAATTGAAATTGCGCCACAAATGCCCGCTGGTGGCAACCATTCACGCCACCGAACGCGGTCGCTGGCGAAATGCAACCCTCCCCAACCAACTGTCGAAAAACATTGACGCCGTTGAACGTAATTTGTCGTTTGAGGCGTGGCGGGTGATTGCTTGCAGCCGGTATATGGTCAATGAATTGAAATGGCTCTTTTCCCTGCCCTCCGATAAACTCGACATGATACCGAATGGCATCACCATGGCGCAGGTTGACCGCTTCTCGCCCACCGAACTGGCGATTTTCCGCGCCCGATATGCCCCGCCCGATGCCCCGCTCATATTTTCAGTGGGACGGCTGGTGTATGAAAAAGGCTTTCACGTGCTGCTGCGAGCCATGCCCCGCGTGCTGAAAGAATTTCCCGCCGCGAAACTGGTGCTGGCGGGCAAAGGTCCGCTGGCGGGAGAATTGCAATCGCTGGCGGAAAAACTCGGCATTACCGAGAATGTCCATTTCGCCGGATTCATTTCCGATGACGACCGCGACCGCTTTTTCTCGGTGGCGAGTTGCGCTGTTTTCCCCAGTCTGTACGAGCCGTTTGGTATTGTGGCGCTGGAAGCGATGAAATACGGCTGTCCGGTGGTTGCCAGCGATGTCGGCGGACTGGGAGAGGTTGTCACCCACGATGAAACGGGCACGCTCATTTTTTCGGACGACCCCGAATCCACCGCGTGGGGTATTTTGCATGTGCTGCACGACCCCGCCGCTGCCGCCGACCGTGCCGCCGCCGCCCGGCTGATGGTGGCGCAAAAATACAACTGGCATCGCATTGCCCGCAAAACCATCGAAAAAGTGTACCGGCGGGTCATCACCGAACGCGCGCAGACATATTGGTAGCGAATCTGCGAATAGGCGAATGGGCAAATTCGCCCATTTTATGGAGGTATAATGATAAAAATAGGTATTTTCGGCGCGACGGGTTACACCGGTTTTGAGGTTATCAAACGATTGCGCCGCCACAAAAATGCGGAACTCGTTTTCGCCACATCCGAAAGTTATGCCGGAAAATCGCTGTCGGCGGTGTATCCGGTGGGCTGGGATGTGCCGCTGATTCCCAGCGCCGATGCTCCGCTCGATGCGGTGGACGCCGTGTTCTGCTGTTTGCCGCACGCCGCCAGCATGCCGACCGTCATCCGCGCCCGAAACGCGGGTGTGCGGGTGATTGACCTGTCCGCCGATTTTCGGCTGGATGACGCCGCCGAATATGCTCGCTGGTACGGGGTGGAACACACCGCGCCGCATCTGCTGTCCGCAGCGGTGTACGGCATTCCGGAAATCAACCGCGCCGAAATCGCCCGCACCGACCTGCTGGCGAATCCCGGTTGTTACCCCACCAGCGTTATTTTGGCGCTGTACCCGCTGCTGCGAGAAAATTGGGTGGCAGAAAACGCCCCCATCATCGCCGACAGCAAAAGCGGGGTCAGCGGCGCGGGGCGAAAACTCAGCCTGAAAACCCATTTTGTGGAAGTGAACGAAAATCTTTCGCCGTACAGCATCGGGCGGCAGCACCGCCATCTGGCGGAAATGGAACAAGCGGTTCGCCGCTGGGGGACGGTCGCCGCGCCGGTAATTTTTTCGCCGCATCTGGTTCCCATCAGTCAGGGTATGCTGTCCACCATTTATGTTTCGCTCAACCGCGATACCACCTCCGCCGCAGCCCAATCGCTGTTCGAGCAGGCTTACGCCGCCGAAAAACTGGTGCAGGTGCTTCCCCCCGGCGAGTTGGCAACTTTTGCCCACACCCGTCGCACCGATGGCGCGGCAATCTCGGTGACGGTGGTTTCGCCGCGGCAACTGATTCTCTGCTCGTCCATCGACAATTTGGGCAAAGGGGCAGCCGGGCAGGCGATGCAAAATTTCAATGTGATGTTCGGACTGGAAGAAACGGAAGGACTGCTATAATGCTGGTACTGAAAATCGGCGGGAATGAGTTGGATGACCCCGCTTTTGTGGAACAACTCGGCGCGGCGGTAAAATCGCTGCCCGAACCGCCGGTGCTGGTACACGGCGGCGGCAAAGAAATCCGCGAGTTGCAGGAACGGCTCGGGGTGGAACCGCAGTATATTGACGGTTTGCGCATCACCGATGCCGAATCGTTGTCGCTGGTGAAAATGGTGCTGGCGGGTCGGGTGAATAAACGG
>JALVZI010000309.1 GCA_027022125.1 Anaerolineae bacterium
TTGCCGATGACCACCTGATTGCCCATCCGAATTTCCAACTGCCCGTCAATGACAAAATCAATCTCATCATAATTGAGCGTCCACGGGAACGAGCCTTTTTCCCACGTCATAAATCCGGCAGCCATCGGCGAGCCGTGCTCGGCGGTGATGATGTCGGTGACGTGGATATTCATTTCGGGATGTCCCACATCGAAAGCAAATGGTTCCAACCGCACCGATGCGGCTTTGACCAGTTTTATCGGTTTGCCGGGACGCGCTTCTTTATTCAGCAGTTTGGGGAGCGGGCGACCCGCTGTGTCCGCATCCCCTTCGCGGTGAATTTGCACGCCCAATTCGCGGGCGACATCCAGCGCTTCGGGGGTGATGCGGTCATCAGGCGAGAGCAACAGATACTGACACCCTTCTCCGGCTAAACGGCGAATGTCGGCGGCGGAGAAAAATTCTCTCACAGCCAACCCCCTTTCAAGTAGCGAATGTACGAATGAGCGAATAGCGAGTGACGAATAGCGAGTGACGAATAAGATTCATTCACAAATTCGCCCATTCGCAAATTCGCAGATTCGCTTATTCGCACTATTTTTTGTTGCTGCCTTTGCTTTCGTGCGGCAGAATCATTTCCACATCGGAATGGGGGCGCGGGATGACGTGCACGCTGACCAGTTCGCCGACACGTTTGGCGGCGGCGGCACCGGCATCGGTGGCGGCTTTCACTGCGCCCACATCGCCGCGAACCATCACGGTCACAAACCCGCCGCCGATGTATTCGCTGCCGATGAGTTTCACATTGGCGGCTTTCACCATCGCGTCGGCGGCTTCAATCGAGCCGACCAGCCCTTTCGTTTCGACCATACCGAGTGCAATCATTTGAATGTCCATTCTGAATGTCTCCTTTTCTTTTTTGGATACAGTTGCTGATTTTTGTGTACTTTCAGGTTTTTTGGTTGTCCGCCGTCGCCGGCGAGGCTTGGCGGGTTGTGGTTTTTCCGGTTTCGGTGGCGGCGCGCCGGTTGTTTCATCTGCCATAAATTACCCTCCGCTTAGCCGTTGGTATGGCGCAGCACTTCTTCGATGACGGCGCGCACAACCTTTTCGACATCGGCGGTGTTGACGGCGGGTGCGGCGGGCGTGCTGCCGTTGTGCGGATGCGCGTCAATCAGTGCGGCGGCGGGCGGCGGTGTGGTTTGATATGCCAGCCGTTTGATGTTCAGCAGATGGGTAGTGGTGATGTTGTCGCCGGTGATTGCCCCGCCGATACCGCCGGAGCCGAGCGTCATTGACGGCGCGAGGTCGGTGGTAAAGCCCACCGAACCGAGCGTGCTCATCGTGTTCACCAAAATGCGGAAAACGGGTTTTTCCAGTCCCCACGCCATAATCACGTTTTCATCGGTGGCGTGCAGCGCGACGGTGTGTCCGCGTCCGCCCTGATTCAGCAGTTCGATGCTGCGCTCGCAACCGGCTTCCCAGCCGTCTGTTTCATACCACGCCAGCACGGTGGTCAACTTTTCGTGCGATAGCGGCACATCTCTGCCGACCCGTTCCAGCGGCGCAACCAGAATTCGCGCCGAATCGGGCACGCTGATGCCCGCCATTTTCGCCAGCGTTTGCGGCGTTTGCCCCACAGAATCGGGGTTGAAGGCGCCATTGGGGCGGAAAAGAACTTTCGCCAGCGCGTCCGCCTGCTCTTTCGAGACCCAATATGCGCCCCACGCTTCCATTTCGCGGCGCAACTGTGCGGCAATCGGTTTATCGGCGACCACGGCTTGCTCGGTGGCGCAGATGACCGAATTGTCGAACGCTTTGCTCGACACGATATATTTTGCCGCCAGTTTGATGTCGGCGCTGCGGTCAACATACACCGGCACATTCCCGGGTCCGACGCCATACGCCGGTTTGCCCATACTGTGAGCCACTTTCACCATCGCCGAACCACCCGTTGCCAAAATAACGGATGTGTGTTTGTGTCCCATCAATTCGTGTGTGCCCGGCAGTGAGATGTGGGTCATCCCGCTGACCAGCCCTTTGGGCATTCCGGCTTTTTCGCCCGCTTCCGCCATCACGCGGATAGTTTCGGTGGCACAGTGTACCGCCGAGGGATGCGGCGCGTGCACTATGGCGTTTCTCGCTTTTACCGACACGAGCGTTTTATGCATCACGGTGGAGGTGGGGTTTGTGCGCGGACTCAGCGCCACCACCACACCCATCGGCGCACCGATTTCGATGATTTTGTGCGCTTCATCGTGGCGCAGCACGCCGACAGTTTTGATATTTTTGATGTACTCCCACGTGCCTTTGCTGCCCAAATGGTTTTTTAGCGTTTTATGTTCCGGGATGCCGTAACTGGTTTCTTCCACCGCCATTTTTGCCAACCGCGCCGATTCGCGGTAGGCGGCATCCGCCATCGCTTCGCAGATGCGGTCAACTTGTTCCTGACTGAAATGGAAGAATTCTTGCTGTGCCCGGTATGCCTGCTCGGCAAGGCGTCGTGCTTCTTGAATGGATTGCAGGTCTTTGTCGTATTGTTCCATAGAACCTCCGGATGGGTAGTTTGGTGGTTTTGAAGTTCAAAGTTAGTGGTTAGTTTCAAGTCCAAAGTCAAAAGTCACGTTTCACGCATCACGTTTCACAAATGACGAATCACTAATCGCCAATCACCAATCTCTATCAAAACTTGATGGGATTTCCGGCGACTTCCAGCACGGCATCACGGAAAGCGTCGCAGGCGGCTTTACACGCGCTTTGACTGCCGGTGAGCCATCCGCCCGAAAAGTTGGTTTCCGACGGCGGCTCGAACCACACTTTCATTTCGACATCGGCGGCTTTGAGCGCGGCATCCAGCCCGTATGTGGCTTCCAGCGGGCAGGCGATGAGATACGCCAGCGGTTCGCCCCGTTTGATGCCCGCTTCTTTCGACAGGTATGAACCGGTGCTGGAAATGGTGTGCGCGAAAAACGCATTTTCGCCCGCTTCATCGGCGGTGTAAAACCACGCTTCATTTTCCGCATAATCGATGGTCGCGTTCAGCGCGGCACGAACTTCGGCGGGGTCGGGTCCGGCAAAAATGGCGATAATTTCGCCGGACAGCGGACCGGAGGCGTGTGCCGCACCGGCATAAAACGATTTGGCATACACCACTTCCACATCTGCCATTTTTGTGCCTTCATCAATGGAGACGTACAGTGAGTCATCAATATCGCAGGTGATGAGACCCAGACTGCGCTGGTCGGGGCGAAGGTTCAATCGTTCTGCGAAGCCGCGGTCAACATTGGGGATGAGTCGTACCGAAAGGATATTGGGTTTTATCGGGTCTAATATTGCCATAATCTACCTCTTTTCGCAAAGAATTGGTGCGCAAACGTTAACCGTTTTCGCCTTCTTTCAATTTCAGGTCAACACCGCTGGTTCCGTATTGAATCATTTTTTGGATGAGTTGCACCGCAAATGCGCCCGCTTCCAGCGGGTTGAACCCGCCATCATAGATATTGCAGATGGCATCGCGGTTGGCATCGGTGGAATCGGGGCGGGGGCGGTAGCCCATATAGATGCTCATACTTTCGGCGCGAGCCAATCCCGGTCGCTCGCCGATGAGCACGGCAACCACTTTCGCATCTACGATGGCGTTCACATCGTTCAGCAGCCCGACACGGGCATTTTTGACGAAAAACGGTGTGCCCATCGTCAGTCCGGCGGCTTTGATGCCCTGTTCCAGCACGGGCATAATTTTGGGCAGATTATGCTCAATCGCCGCGCCGCTCAATCCGTCGCCGACAAAAATTTGCACGTCGGGATTTTTTATGCACCGTTCGCGCAGAATTTGCCGCGATTCTTCGGTGAGCACCCGTCCCAAATCGGGGCGTTTCAGGTATTCTTGCCGGTCGTGCGCCTGACTTTCGACGGTGAACAGCCCCATTTCTTCCAGCATTTTGGGATCAACTTCGTGGAAAAGGGCATCTTGCGTGACGCCGTGGTCTGCCAAAAAGAGGAGGGTGGCTTTGGTGCGCGGACGCGGTCCGGCACGCCCCACGCCGATACGGGTGGGCGTGGTTGCCATCAGCGCGCGCAAGCCGTCCGGGTTGGCGGGATGTTCCAGACCCGGGGTGCGACGGGCTTCCAGTGTGGTCGGGTCGGGCAGGTCAATCACCAAATCGCCGTTGGCGGTCGGTGCGGGGGGCGCCGCCGCGGGGGCGGGCGAACCGCTCTGCTGCCGGTTTATTTCGGCGAGTACCGCTTCTACAATTGCTTGAATATCTGATTCTTGCATAGGTCTATCCCTTCACTATTTCAGGAAGATGGTGGGGTCGCCGGCTTTTTCGGTGAGAATGCCGTTTTTCATCAGCCCCATACCTTCCATCCACGCTTCAAATTCGGGCAGCGGGCGCAAACCGAGCGTTTGTCGCAGCGATGGCGCATCGTGGTAACTGGTACACTGATACGCCAGCATCACGTCATCGCCCATCGGTACGCCCATAAAGTAGTTGCATCCCGCCGCGGTGAGTTGCACCGCCAAACTTTCGATGTCGTTTTGGGTGGCGCGGGCGTGGTTGGTGTAACAGGCGTCCACTCCCATCGGAATGCCGGTCAGTTTGCCCATAAAGTGGTCTTCCAACCCGGCGCGCGAAATTTGCACCGCGTCATACAGATATTCGGGACCGATGAACCCGACCACAGTATTGACCTGATACGGGTGATACCGTTTGGCGAACCCGTAAATGCGTGCTTCGAGCGTCAGTTGGTCCCAGCCGTTGTGCGCGTTGGCAGACAGCGCCGACCCCTGCCCGGTTTCAAAATACATAAAATTGGGTCCTTGGGGCCAGCAGTATTTTTTCGCCAGTTCGTAAGCCTCATCCATCATTCCCACATCAATGCCGAAACTTTCGTTGGCTTTTTGGGTACCGGCAAGGCTTTGGAAAACCAGTCCCACCGGCGCGCCCTGTTTCATCGCTTGCATTTGGGTAGTTACGTGTGCCAGCACGCAGTTTTGGGTGGGGATATTCCATTCCTGAATGATGTCGTATGTCATATCGAGCAGGCGCATTGTGCTGCCGAGACTGTCATCCACCGGGTTAATGCCGATGACCGCATCGCCGGATCCATACGACAGCCCCTCGTAAATTTCGGCGCGAATGCCTTCCGGGCTATCAGTGGGGTGGTTTGGTTGCAGACGGCTTGCCAGCGTGCCGGGCATACCGGCGGTGTTGACGCAGTGCGATGTGACGTGAATCTTCTGCGCACCGTAAATCAGGTCAAGGTTGGACATCAATTTGGTTACGGCGGCGACCATTTCGCCGGTGAGGGCATTGCTCACCCGCCGAATTTGTTCGGGGGTGGTGGTATCTGCCAAAATCCACTCTCGAAAATCGCCGACCGTCCAGTGTTTGATTTCGTTATAGATGGTTTCGTTCACCGCGTCATCAATCACGCGGGTCACTTCGTCTTCATCGTATGGCACTGCTGGGTTCTGCCGCAAAATTTCCAGCGGAACCTCTGCCAGCACATATTTCGCGGCAACCCGCTCCGAAACGGATTCAGCGGCAACACCCGCCAACTCATCGCCCGATTTCGGCTCGTTGGCTTTGCCCATCAACTCGCGGATGTCACGAAATTCATACGTTTTGCCAAAAAGTTTGGTTCGTAACAGCATAAGCAACTCCTAACAAGGGGCAACAAGAAGAAAGGAGTAAGGAGCAAGGGGAGTTTAAAGCCCTTACTTTTTACTGCTTGCTGCTTATCCCCTTAATGATAAAACACCAGCGTTTTGACGCTGAGCGGCACGACTCGCCCGTCCAGCATCGGGCGTCCGATGTCAATATAATCCCCTTCTTGCAAACCGACTTGGTCAATGACCAGCAGCGGGTGTTCGGGGATGAAACTTTTGACGGTTTGCCCCAGTGCCCGCGCGTAATCGTGGTCGGTGATGATGATGAGCGGCTGATGAGCGGGTAGATGCTTTTCGGCAAAATCCGCCAGCCCGCGGCTCAACTCGGTGAGCAGGGGGTAATCCAATTCCCAGCGAACTTCCAGCGCCACGGCAAACCGGTCGCTTTCGGGGGTGATGTCCCAGCGGGTCATCGCGTAGCGTGCCGCCTCGGCGACATCGGCGCGGGTGGGCGGGTGGTCGTTTTCCCAGTGGACGTGCACCACCGGCACATTCCGAATGGGCAGCAAATCCTGTTCCGCCCAAATGGTGCTGCCGCTGAGCGTTACCGTCTGCGAACTTGCGCCCAGCACGGTGGCGCGCATCGTCTCGGTGGGTTCTTTGATGGTATATGTGCGAATGGTGGGGTGCATCCGCAGCGATTCCGCCAGCAGTGGTCCCACATCGCCGTGAATGGTCACATCTGCCACCGTGTTCAGCGTCAGCGGATGATAGAAATAGTAACCGATGCCCCCCGAAAAGAAGAGCACCGTCCCTTTGGCGGGGACGCGGCTCGGCTCGGTGAGCATCAATTTTGCCGCCAGTTCATCCATCGTGCCATCCATCAAATGGACGGTTAAATCTGCCATACAGTCGGTGAACGCCCGCAACTGTGCCAGCGACGGTTTATCGCCGAATTTCAGCGGCAGGTGCAGGTGGTCGAGAATGGCTTGCGCGGGGTCGGCGATATGGGTGATTTCGCCTGTTGCCGGGTTCAGTTGCAGGATGCGCCCGCCATAATTCATCGCGGCGGCAGCCAGCATTTTTCCCTGCCGAAAAACCACACTGTTCGCCGACCCGCCGCCGATGTCGATATTGGTGACGGTGGTATAGTGCTCGATGGAGTAGGTTGCCGCCCCCGACCCGCGCCCGGAAATCATCGATTCCAAATGCGGACCGGCGACCGTAACCACAAAATCGCCCGCCAGCGCAGAGATGGCATCCAGAATGGTATCGGCGTTTTTCTTTTTGGCGGTTTCGCCAGTAATGATGACTGCGCCGGTTTCTACCGTTTCCGGAGCGATACCGGCGCGGTCATATTCCTGTCGCAAGATTTTTTCCAGCGCCACCGCGTCAATTTCTTCCGGACCCAATAGCGGGGTGAAATGCACGTCGCTGCGATACAGCACTTTTTTATCCATAATGCCGCTTAGCCGGAGTTGTCCCGTTGGGGCGCGGCTTAAGGGGGTTGTGCCGCCCACCACACCACCCGCCAGAGTCAATTGCGAAAACACAATCTGGGTGGTGGATGTGCCGACATCAATACCGACGCTGAGAATGCTGCGGGTATCTTGTGCCATAACGTGCTGCCTCGATTATATACCTTTGCGGAAACTGACGGCGCCATCGGTTTGCAGGGTGTCAACAATTGCCATAATCACATTATCAACCGGCGTGTCGCGCGTTTCTTCCGTTTGCCGCGCGGCAGACCCCTGCGCCACCAGCACCACATCCCCTTCACCGGCATCAACCGTGTCTACCGCCACAATTGGCGTGCCGACGGGCTTGCCGGAGACATCGGTTTCCTGCACAATCAGCAGTTTTCTGCCGGTGAGGGTGTGGTACTTCATTGTGGAAACCACCAGCCCGATTACACGTGCAATGAGCATTTTCTATGCCTTTCATCATAGCACTGTTGGGCTATCATTTCAAGTTATGCTAACTCTTCTTCCGCCAATTCTATCAGTGCGAATTCCTCTTCCGGCGCTTCGGCGACCAAGTGATGGCGGGCATACACGGCGAAGTAAATCAGTCCCAGCGCGTAGAAAATTGCCACGCCAATTACGCCCGGTCGGTAATCGGGGATGGCAAACGCAGCAAAGATGGAAATCAGTGCCAGAATCAGCGTCACCCACGCGAAGAAATTGCCGCCGGGGCTAACATACGGGCGGTCGATATTCTTCTTTTTGATGATGATATAACTGAGCATCATCATCACATACGAAATTGCCGCGCCGAACACCGCCATATTCAGCAACACCGCGCCAACCGTATCGGAAAATTGGTCAATGAGCAATGCGGCTAAATAGCCGATGATTGCCCCGCCGATGAGCGCCACGTGCGGGGTGTGTCGAGTTTTATGAGTGATTGACCAGAATCGGGGGAAATAACCCGCGCGAGACAGGGCGAAAATTTGCCGCCCGTAAGCGTAAATGATGGAATGGAAACTGGCAATCAAGCCGGTCAGCCCAATTAAAATCAGGATGATGGTCATTGCTTTGCCGCTGCCAAAAATGGCGACGAAACCGTCTGCCAGCGGCGCGCCCGAAACACCGATTGCTGCCGCGCCGCACGCGCCGTCGGCGTTGCAGAAATCAATGCCGGAGTTGAGCACCAGTGTGAAAACCGACATTACCAGCAGCGCCACAATGGCGGAAATCATCGCTTTGGGCATATCACGGTTCACGTCTTCCGTTTCTTCCGCCGCCAGCGGCAATTCTTCAATTGCCAAATAGAACCAAATAGCGAATGGTATCGCGCCGAAAACGCCGTACCATCCCTTTGGCAGCCACGTTGCCGAATTGCCGGGGGTGGGGGTGACGGTGAATAGATTCGCCCACGCCCAGTGTCCGCTAAAAATTGCCGCCAGATAGTAGATGATGAGAATCAGGGTGGCGATAATGGTTACCACCAGCGAAACTTTCAGCGTGAGTTCCACCCCGTACACGTTGATGGCGACAAAAATGGCGTATGCTATCAACCACCACGCCCACAGGGGAACGATGGGCCAAATTTCGTGCAGATAGCCGCCAATACCGACCACAATCACCGCCGGGGTGACTACATATTCAATCACCACCGCCAGCCCGGTAATGTATCCGCCCCACGGTCCCATCGCCGTGCGAGCGAAGGAGTACGGACCGCCAGCGTGCGGCAAAATAGTGGAAAGTTCTGCCAGACTGTACATCATAAATAAATACATTATCGCCATAAAAACGGTGGCGATGGTCAGACCCCAGAATCCCCCGGCATCCAACCCGAAGTTCCAGCCGAAATAGTCGCCGGAGATAACGGCTCCCACGCCGAGACCCCACAGCAGTACCCAGCCGGCTTTCTTTTTTAGAGAGCGCTCTTCTAGATAAGTTTCATCTACGTGTTCGTACTCCACGCTCCCCGTTTGTGTGACTTCCGGTTTTGGTTTTTTGTTTGACATCTCTGTCCTCCCGTAATTTTACAGAAACCAATAAATATAGACCCTTGTGTCTGTCCGGCAACTGACACAAAGAAAAACCAAACACAAAAATCCGTAACAATTGTTACGGAGAAACTAAAGCCAGAAATAACACCAAACAAACATACGGACGTTCCCAAAAACCGTTGATGGGTGCGGCTTAAATAACTAAGTCGACGTTAAATTAGTTAAAATGGTAAATTGTTTCAATAGAGTTGATTCATTATAGTCCCTTGTTTTTTGCGTGTCAAAAACCTGTTTTTCAAAGTTTCGGCGGTGAAC
>JALVZI010000310.1 GCA_027022125.1 Anaerolineae bacterium
TCCGCTACCCACAGGGTATCGCCGGTGGTCAGATTCCAGCCATTGAATTGTTTGTCAATTGCCATCGCCTGACACAATCGCGCCGGACCGTTGGTCAAATTTCGCGCCGAATTGCCGCGCAGTGCCGCCATTTCCTGCTGTCCGGCAAGCGGTTCCACCGCGCGGATGAGAATCGCCGCGGGAAAACCGATTTCTTCCGTGACGATATTGAGCATATAGTGCATCCCATACACAAAATACACATACGCCCGTCCCGCCGCGCCAAACATCACTTCTGTGCGGGGGGTGCGCCCTTTCGAGCAGTGGCAGGCGGTATCTTTTTGCCCGATGTATGCTTCCACTTCCACAATTTTGCCGCGCAATTCGACGCCGTGCCACCGGCGCACCAGCGATTTCCCCAGCAGGTCGCGGGCAACGGTCAGTGTCGGTCGGTTGAAAAAGGCTTCTGCCAGCGGCGTGCGGTTCTCCGATGCAGTCATAACATCTTCATTATACCACATTTTTTCTGTGGTTCGGATTTTTGGGCACTTGTGTGCAATCTTGTATAATTGGTGTGTTGGTTATTTGTCATTGGTCATTTGTCATTGGTGATTCGCTGAATCGTGATGCGTGAAACGTGATGCGTGAAACGTGATGCGTGACAGATGATTGGAGATTAGAGATTGGTGATTCGCCTATTCGCAAATTCACCCATTCGCCCATTTTTCAGACTTTGGACTTGGGACGTGAAACCTTTAACTTCGAACCCTGATTGACTGACAAATCTTTTTTTGATACCGGTTTTGCGGATTTTCTTCGATTATGTTATGGACAATTTCGGTTTGATAAAAAATCTGCCACAAATTTTCACAAATTTCACGGACTTTAAATGTCATTCCGGAATTTCCCGCAGGGAAATATCCGGAATCCACAGCAGAAAACAGTGGATTCCCGCTTTCGCACCCGCAGGGCACAGGCGGGAATGACATGTGTTTCCTTTTTTTCGACCATACACCACAGGATAACACGGTTTTCGAGTTTTGTCAGTCAATCAGCTTCGAACCTTGAACCAAAAACTTTGAACCAAAACTACCACAGGAGCAGAAATATGCGAAAACCGATTATGGCTGGCAATTGGAAAATGCACAAAACCATCCCCGAGGCGGTGGAACTGGCAACCGCGCTGAAAAATTCGGTGGGGGACGTGACCGCCGCCGAAGTGGTGCTGTGTCCGCCGTTCACGGCGATTGCCGCCGTGGCGGATGCCGTGCGCGGCAGTAACATTGCGGTGGGGGCGCAAAATATGCACTGGGAAGAACAGGGCGCGTTCACCGGAGAAGTTTCGCCGTTGATGCTGGACGGCTTGTGCCGGTACGTTATTTTCGGGCATTCCGAGCGGCGGCAGTATTTCGGCGAAACGGATGAGACGGTCAACAAAAAGGTGAAAAGCGCGCTGGCACACGGCTTGACGCCCATCATCTGCTGCGGCGAGAATTTGGCGCAAAATGAAGCGGGCGAAACGGAAGCCTTTGTCAGCGGACAGATTCGCGGCGCGCTGGACGGACTTTCGGCGGAACAGGTTGCCGGGCTGGTCATCGCTTACGAGCCGATTTGGGCAATCGGCACGGGCAAAACCGCCGAACCGACGGCGGTCAACAGCATCATCGGGTTAAGCATTCGCGGCGTGATTGCCGACATGTTCGATGAGGCGACGGCGCAATCGGTGCGGGTGCTGTATGGCGGCAGTGTGAAACCGGCAAACGTGGACGGTTTCATGGTTCAGCCGGAAATTGACGGCGGATTGGTCGGCGGGGCAAGCCTGAAAGCCGACAGTTTCACCGCGCTGGTGCAATCTGCCGCGAAATAACGATGGATTGGAATAGCGTTTTCTGGCTCATCGTCATTTTGCTGGCGCTGGTGCTGCTCAATCGCTGGATAACGGCGCACGTGCAGGGCGTGGGGCTGCTGCTGACCAATAATCCATCGGTGGCAATTTGGCTGTACTTTTTTCTTTTTCTGCCCGGCATTTTTCTGCACGAATTGAGTCATTATGTGATGGCGCTGGTGCTGCGGGTGAATGTGGGAAATTTCTCGATGGGTCCCCGCAAAAAAGGGAAAGATTTGGTGCTCGGCTCGGTGCAGGTGAGCGGGGTGGGACCCCTGCGGCACAGTTTGGTCGGTATTGCCCCGCTGCTGTTCGGCAGTTTGGCGGTGTTGATTATTGGTCGTTTCTTGCATTTTGATGCACTCGGTGGCGAAATGGTGCGCGGCAATTTGACCGCCGTGCTCGATATTCTCAGTGCCAGCATCGCTGCCCCCGATTTTTGGCTGTGGCTGTATCTGTTGTTTGCCATTGCCAACGCGATGATGCCCAGCGCGTCCGACCGGGTGTATTGGCTGCCGGTGATTCTTTTTTTCGGCGCGGTGATTGCTGTAGGCGTGGCGATGGGGTTCATCACCACCGTGCCCGTTTCCGTGCAGACCGTCGGCGCGAATTTTTTGGCGTTTATGGCATCCGCACTCGGCATCGCGGTGGTGGTGGATGTATTTTTTGTGGCATTCATTTTCGCGCTGGAAATGGCGCTGAATGTGACCACCAACCGGCGGGTGCAGTATTGATGGTGATAGGGATAGAGATAGGGATTCGTTGACTCGTTGAATCGTTTTTCGTGAAACGTGAAACGTGAAACGTGATGCGTGAAGCGTGAAACGTGAAGCGTGATGAGTGATGAGTGAAACGTGAAACTTGCCACCCTGCCACCCTGCAACCCTGCAACCTTGAACCTTGAACCCTGATTGACTGACAAAACTCGAAGACCGTGTTATCCTGTGGTATACGGTCGAAAAAGGAAACGTATGTCATTCCCGCGAAAGCGGGAATCCACTGTTTTTTTG
>JALVZI010000311.1:0-392 GCA_027022125.1 Anaerolineae bacterium
TTCGCGTGGGTCAGCGCCCGCCGACAGATTTTTTCGCCCGCTACCGGCTTGCACAGCGCCGACACCCCGGCACTCACCGTCGCCGCGCTGACGGATGCGCTGCTCTCCGCCTTCGGTGCGGAAGATGCCCTGTCTCTGCCGGAAAACGAACGGTTCGCCGCGCTGGCGCGCCGTCTGCACGCCGTGCCATTCCTCATTGTGATAGACAATCTGGAAACCACTGCCGATTATGAAACGTTGCTGCCCGCGCTCCGCCGATTGGTCAACCCCGGAAAATTCATTATCACCAGCCGCCACAGTTTACGCGTCCACAGCGATGTTTTCTGTTTGAATTTGGCAGAATTGTCCCGCGCCGACACTTTGCAATTCATCCGGCAAGAAGCCAAACTGCG
>JALVZI010000311.1:402-1951 GCA_027022125.1 Anaerolineae bacterium
CGCCACGGTTGGTGGCAATCCGCTGGCGTTGAAACTGGTTGTTGGGCAGACTGCCACCCGTGCGCTCGATGCCATATTGCACGATTTGCGCGGGGCGCGGGGCAAGAATATTGAAGATTTGTACACCCACATTTATTGGCAGGCGTGGCACACACTCGATGTGCCCGGACAGCAGGTATTGCTGACGATGCCGCTGGCGCAGGGCGGCACCATCGCGCAAATTTCGGCGCTCAGCGGGCTGGATGAACCCACCGTCGACAATACGCTGGCAACACTGGCGCACCGCTCGCTGGTTCAGGTGGGGGGAACCCTGACTGACCGCCGCTACACCATCCACCGGCTCACCGAAACGTTTCTGCTGACCGAGGCGCTGAAATGGCAGACGTGACGCTCGGCGACACCGCTGCCCGGCAGGCGTTTTTTCGGCAGAGCATTCACAACAATTTGCGCTACTGGCAGGCGTGGGCAGAAACGCATCTCTCGCATCCCGATGCGCTGACCACCGAGCGGGACGGCATCATCCGCGCCCTCTCCTTCGCCATGAAACTTGAGTCGGCGTGGGATTTGGATTACCGGCTCATCCTGCAATTTTCATCGTTTATGGAACGCGGCGGGCACTGGCAGGCGTGGGAATCGCTGTTGCGGCACGCGATGCGCACAGCGCGCCGGTTCGGCAAAATTGAAGAGGAAGCGGGGTTGGCGGCACTGCTGGGGTTGATGTTGCAGCGTCAGCAGAAATTTGCCGCCGCCATCGCCCGGCACCGATATGCCATCAAAACGGCGCGGCAGGCGAAAAACTATTACGCGCTGGCGCGGTCGCTGACCAATTTGGGGTATCTGTATATTCAGCGGGGAAATTGGTGGCGGGCGGAAATTCTTTGTTGGCACGCCCTGCCCGCTTTTAAAATTGCCGACAACCTTTCGGGGCAGGCACACACCCACAATCATTTGGGGCTGCTGTACACCGAAACCGGCGCTTGGGATTGCGCCCGCCGTCATTTGCAGCGGGCGTGCGCCCTGTGGGAGTCCATCGGCGATATGCACGGTTTGATGCGCGGCACGGTCAATTTGAGTGCGCTTGCCATTTGGATGGAAGAGCCGTCGGCGGCGCTGGCGCATCTGGAGCAGGCATCGGCACTGCAGCAAACCAGCGGCGACCAAGCCGAACGCTGCATCATCTTCCGCAATTTCTCCATCGCCCACCGGTTGAACGGTAATTTCGCTGCGGCAGAAGCCTATGCCCGACAGGCGGAAGATTGTTTTCGGGCGCAAAACGATGTTTCGGGGTTGGCGCAGGTGTGGAACTCGCTGGGGATGCTGTATGCGGCAACGGGCGACAGCGCGCAGGCGGAAGCCTATCTGCAAAAAGCGTTGCAAGCCGCCACCCGGCTGGGCGACACGAAATTGCAGGTGCTCATCGCAGCGGATATGGTGGATTTTTATCTGCGCAGCGGGCAACCGGGCAAAGCGGCGGCGCAGATGGACGGGCTGGCAGCCGCTATCGCCGCAACCTACCGTCACACCGCCCGCCACCCGTACTGGGATGCCA
>JALVZI010000311.1:1961-2869 GCA_027022125.1 Anaerolineae bacterium
GGCACTGGCTGGTGCAAAACCAACAAACATTGTCGGCAATAAACCAAATTCTCTTGAAAAATCGTAGGGGCAGCCCTTGTGGCTGCCCTGTTCCGGGCGACCACAAGGGTCGCCCCTACATATCGAACGAATATCTGACTTGATTTTGCACTAGTGCGTGTTGACATTTGCCGATTTTCATCCTTCGATACGCCCCGTGGGCTACTCAGAACAGAAAATTGGCAAACGTCAACAGAACCTAAAGCCGCTGCTAATCTACCACCCCCACATCAGATATTCTTCCGAGACAAATTCAGGGGTTTTGCCGATTTTTTGATATGTTATGCGGTGTATACTCATCAGAAAATACACGGAATTTTTCTCTTTTTCTACCACATCTTGCGGCGTGCCGCCCATTGCAACCACACTTGCTGGCACCACCGCTTCCGGCGTAGACACAACGTCTTCTCTTTTGGCAGGGGTATTGCCCAAAAACAGCACGGCTTGCTCCGATACCGCCAGGTGGTCAAGCGCAAAAGTAACAATTTGGGGCTGGCTGCCGAGTGTGGCAATTAAAATGGTTAGAAGATACCATAACATTATTAGGACTTACGCAGGCGGAAGATTTCAGCCACGAATTCCCACAGATTACACGAATTATCGAACAAAAAGTGTAACTATACCGGGTGTGATTGTATTTTGAATAGTCGTCACCGTAGGGGCGAAGCGCCGCTTCGCCCCTACAAAAACTTTTTGTGTGTTCGAAATTCAACCACGAATTTTCACAAATGTCACGGATTTTAAATGTCATTCCGGAATTTCCCGCAGGGAAATATCCGGAATCTATAGCAAAACATTGTGGATTCCTGCTTTCGCACCCGCAGGGCACAGGCGGGAATGACATTTAAAAAATTGCCGATGATTTTTGT
>JALVZI010000312.1:0-4315 GCA_027022125.1 Anaerolineae bacterium
GTATCGATTCCTGCTCCGGCAGGACGGTGCGCGGGTCGAACCAGATGGCGCCTTCTTCCAGCCGGGTGATGACCGGCACAGCAGCATCGCGCAATTTGGCGGCAATTTTGGCGGCGTGCGGGGTGGCAATGCGCAGCGCGCGGGTCGGTAGGGTTTGTCCGGGCAAACTGCCGCCCCCCACCGCCGATTCGGCATCCACTACCTCGGCGGAAATGCCCGCCTGTGCCAGCATCCGCCGCCATTTTCGCGCCCGGCGATTGATGGTCGGCACATCCAGCGAAACCATCCGCCATGTGGGCAATTCTTCCTCCGCCGTCCCTTCCAGATATGCCAACAGCGTGGCTTGCAGTGCCGCCAGCGTCATTTTGTCCACCCGAAAAGCGCGGGTGAGCGGATGTTTTTTGATGCGGGCAATGATGTTGGCGCGCCCCAAAATAATGCCCGCCTGCGGTCCGCCGAGCAGTTTATCGCCGCTGGCAGTAACCACTGCCGCCCCCGATGCCACACTTTCCTGAATGGTCGGTTCGTGCGCCAGCCCGTATTTTGCCGTGTCGAGCAGCGTACCCGACCCCAAATCGTGCATCACGGGAATGCCGTATCGCGCCCCCAACTCAACCAGTTCCGCCAGCGATGGTTCGGCGGTAAAACCGACAATTTTAAAATTGCTGTGATGCACCTGCAAAATCAAGCCGGTATTCACCGTGTGCAAATTATTTTCATAATCGTCGAGATAGGTTTTGTTGGTGGTGCCGACTTCCACCAATTTTGCGCCCGATTGCGCCATAATGTCGGGGATGCGGAACCGACCGCCGATTTCGATGAGTTGTCCGCGCCCGATGAGCACCTCTTTTTCCGCCGCCAGTGTGGACAGCGACAGCACCAGCGCGGCGGCATTATTGTTGACCACCACCGCCGCTTCCGCACCCGTCAACCGGCACAGCAGCGCTTCGGCGTGATGATAGCGCGAACCGCGCTTGCCCGCATCCAAATTAAATTCCAAATTGTTGTATGCCTGCGCCGCTTCGACCACCGCGCGGCGGGCGCGCTCGCTGAGCAGCGACCGTCCCAAATTGGTGTGGACAATCACGCCGGTGGCGTTGATGACCGGTTGCAGGGTGGGCGAAACGATTTTCTGCATATGTGCCACCGTTTTGGCGGCGATGGCGTCCAACGGCGGCACGGTTGCGCCCCCCGCCAGCACATCCGCACGAATCGCCGCCAGTGTTTCGCGGGCGGCATCCACCACCAAATCTCGATTGTGCCGCGCCATTTCGGCTTGCAACAGCGAATGCGCCAGCAGCGCATCCACTGCGGGCAAATGTCGCAACGGGTTGGAATTTGTTTTTTTCGCCATTTGGATTTCCTTTTGTAACGATACAGGGCGTGGAGTTTTTTGAACAAACTATCTGTTTTACCGGATTTTTATCCTCCCCCTGCTCCCTCCCTGAAAGGGAGGGAGGAAATCCCCTCCCCCTTTGAGGAGGAGGGTTAGGGAGGGAGTGTGTACGCTGAACCGTTACTCCTTTTTTACTCAACTCTGGTAATAAAAAACGATTCAACCACCACAAATGCCACCAAAAACAGCAGCGCCGCCACCCAATTGAGGGTGTGTTTCAATTGCAGATATGCCAGTATCACCGCCAGCAAGCCTGATTCGCCCGCGTGCCGCCACAACCGGTTCGGGTCGGCGGAAAACCAGTCGGCACGGGCGAAACGGTTGTTCACCGCGGCAGAAACGGGAATCGTTGCGGCTGCCACCGTGATGAGCAACAGCGCCAGCAACAATCCAATGGTCAGCGGGTTGGGTTCTAACCGGGTAATGGTCACATAAATGGCGCTGCCACCGGCAACGGCAATCACCGTTGCCAAAAAACTTTTCCAGCGTAATGTCATCGTGTTACTCCATCACCCCTATTATACCGCGAATGGGAAAAGTGAAAAATGGTGCATAATTTGTTTTTTTCTGCTATACTGTGAATAAAGGAGCGAATTGTGCCAGCGTTGTCTGAGTTCAAGTATTTGCTACAAAAAATAAAACCGGCTTTGGTGCCCTTGTGGTTGATGTTTGGGGTGTATCTCACGCATTTTTACAGCGATACATTGTTTCATTTTGTTGCAAGGATGTTTACCATTACCGTTGGGTACGGCATTTTCATTTTCGGATATACCACCCGCAATTTGGTAAAAGAGCCATATACTCAGTTTTTGAGTGTGGCGTTTTTATTTATCATATCGTTTGATTTGATTCATCTGCTGGCATATCCGAGCATACATCTTTTTATTGACGGCAGCGAGAATTTGGCATTGCAAGCACATTTGGTTGCCCGTTTTCTTGAAGCCGGGGCGCTGTTGGCTGCAACATGGTTTATCGGCAATCACATTCGCTGGAAATTGACTTGGGCTGCATATGGCACAATTTTTGGGATGATGGTAGCCAGTATTTTTTATTGGCAAAATTTCCCCACATATTTGGCAGATGGACGACTGACACCTTTTGCGCTTGCCAGTGAGGCATTGGTAACGCTTTTATTTGCGTTAACATTTGTGCGTTTATGCCAAAAACGTACCGTCTTTGATGCAGAAGTGTTCAACTGGCTGGTCGTCGCTGTCGGTGCGTCTGTTTTGGCTGAACTGCGGTTTTTGTTTTTTAACCACACCTCTGGCAATGTGATGATTATTGAACACCTGTTGAAAGCCTTCGCTTTTTACGCTTTCTATCGGGCGATGGTTTTTACCGGCGTTACCAAACCTTTTGCACTGTTGCTGCGCACAGAAAAAGAACACAAAGAAGCGTTGGCGGCAGAAGTTGCTGCCCGCACCGCCGAACTCCGCGCCAGCGAGCACCGCTACCGCCGCTTGACCGAACGTCTACCCGATTTGGTGTATCGCTACTGCTGGAAAGAGCCACGTGGATATACCTATATGAATCCGGCAACAGAACAGGTTACCGGCTATAAACCGGAGGATTTTTACGCCAACCCGAACCTGTTTTTCGATATTACCTATCCGGATGACCGGGTATGGTGGGCACGCTATTGGGAAAATATTATGGATTTCCCGTGGTATCAGCCCATCAAATCTCGCATCATTCATAAAGATGGTCATTTGGTTTGGACGGAAGAACGGATTGTCCCTATTTTCGATGATAGCGGGAAACTTGTTGCTATTGAAAGTATCATCCGCGATATTACTGCCCAAAAACAGGCAGAAGAGGCTTTAAAACACCGCGCCGACCAAATGTCGCTGTTGTATCGCACTGGCACGTTGTTAAATGCTTCGCTGGATTTGGATGTTGTGCTGTCCACCCTTTTGACAGAACTTGAACAACTTTTTCATATGCTGGGCGGCGAAATATGGCTGGCGGATTTCAAAAAGAACGATTTGGTCTGCCATGCCGCCAGTCATCATTACCAAAAATCGGTTATCGGAAAACGCATGCCGCTGACTGCCGGTTTTGCCGGTGCAACCATCGAAGCCGGGAAGACGCTCATCATCTCTAATGCCGCCACTGACCCCCGCTATTTCCCGCTGTTCGACAAAGAATATGCCGCCAAAGTAAATACGCTGGTTAACGTGCCGTTACGGGTGCGCCAGCGCATCATCGGGGTGATACAAATTGGCGCAGAAACGGATAACTCATTTTCAGACAGCGACGTGCAATTTCTGGAATCCATCG
Source organism: Anaerolineae bacterium (assembly GCA_027022125.1). Classification (GTDB taxonomy): domain Bacteria; phylum Chloroflexota; class Anaerolineae; order 4572-78; family 4572-78; genus JANTHQ01. The sequence goes on from JALVZI010000312.1 coordinate 3,677, forward strand.
CCGGTATTGCCGCCATCGCTATTGAAAACGCCCGGTTGTACCGTCAGGCAATTGATGATGCCCAAACAAAACTCACCCTGCTGAAAGAGGTCAATCATCGGGTAAAAAACAATTTGGCGGCCATTTCCGGATTGCTCTATCTGGAAAAACGGAAAATGGGAAAATTGCTCGATGAAACATACGAGCAGAGCATCGAAAATCTCGTCAGCCGGGTGCAGGGATTGGCGGCGGTGCATAACCTGCTTTCTGCTGCTGAATGGCATCCTGTGCCGTTAAAAGCGTTGGTAAGCGACATCGCCCGCACCACCATTCGTGCCACAACTCACCACCCCGTTTTGGTGCGGGTATCCGCGCCGGATGTTGAAATTCAAGCCGAGCAGGCACACCATTTGGGGTTAATCATCAACGAATTGACCATCAACAGTTTGAAACACGCTTCCCCCGCTGAACAAACATTGAAGATTAATGTGACAGCCGTGGAAAGCGGTGATATAATCACGCTGACATTCCGCGATAACGGCAGGGGATACCCACCAGAAGTTCTGCAACAGCGTTCGCAACCGGGACACATCGGGTTCGATTTGCTGACCAGCATCGTGCGAAAAAATCTATTGGGGGAATGCCGCTTTTTCAATGATG
>JALVZI010000312.1:4325-9341 GCA_027022125.1 Anaerolineae bacterium
CCATTCAGGTATTAGTTGCAGAAGACGATTATTTAATCCGAGATTTATTACACGACCAACTTTCAAAAGAAGGATATGAAGTTATCGGTGAAGCCGTAAACGGGGTGGAAGCCGTCACCCAAACATTGGAACTTCACCCCGACGTGATACTGATGGACATCAGAATGCCGAAAATGGACGGCATCGAAGCCACCCGCCAGATTTGGCGCACGCGCCCCACGCCGGTCATCGTGCTTTCGGCACTTGACGAGCCGAAGACGATTGATGAAGCCATCGAAGCGGGAGCATCGGCGTATCTGCTCAAACCACCCACTCGCGGCGACATTCAACGCGCCATAAAAACCTCTGTCGCCCGGTTTAAAGAATACATCACCGTAAAAAAACGAAATATCGAACTGCGCAACACGCTCAACGGGCTAACCGAGTTGAAAGGTATTTTGCACATTTGTGCCAATTGCAAACGCATCCACAACGAAAAAGACGAATGGGTTCCGCTAGAACTGTACATTGAACGGCACAGTAAGGTTTCGTTCAGCCACGGCTTGTGCCCCGATTGCGCCGAAACACTTTACCCTCAATTTTTCAAAAACCCAACCGATTAAGGCAAAATCAAGCCGGATATTCGTTTGATATGTAGGGGCGACCCTTGTGGTCGCCCGGAACAGGGCAGCCACAAGGGTCCGCCCCTACGATTTTTCAAGAGAATTGGGTTTATTGCCGATAATGTTTGTTGGTTTTGCATTAAGGCAACTCAACCGCAAATAGCAACAAAAAAGGCGACCGACCGGTCGCCTTTTTTTGGCTCCTCGGGTAGGACTCGAACCTACAACCAAGCGGTTAACAGCCGCTCGCTCTGCCAATTGAGCTACCGAGGATTATTAAATTTACGAGCCACATTATAGCGGTTTTGCTTTTTTGCGCAAATTCCTTTTTGCAGATTACAGATAGTCTTTCAACTTTCGGCTGCGCAGCGGATGGCGCAATTTTCGCAGGGCTTTTGCCTCAATTTGGCGGATGCGCTCACGTGTCACGCCGAATTCCTGCCCCACTTCTTCCAGTGTGCGGCTCTGTCCGTCAATCAGCCCGAAGCGCATTTCCAGCACTTTTCGTTCACGTTCGGTCAATTCTGCCAGAATTTCTCGCATATGTTCTTTGAGCAATTCTTTATTGGCGGCATCTACCGGTCCGACGACCGTTTCATCCTCGATAAAATCGCCGAGGAAAGTATTTTCTTCCACCCCGATGGGCGTTTCCAGCGACATCGGCTCTTCCGAAAGACGCTGAATGCGCCGAACTTTCTGTGCCGCACGCCGCCAGCGGCGTTCGACCACCGGGTCGAGCGGTTTTTGCTGCAAAATATGTTCCTGTATCGCCATCAAATCTTCTTCCGACAGCAAATCCATTTCCAGCGCAATTTCGCGGGCGGTGGGTTCGCGTCCGTTTTCTTGCAGCAACCGGCGCTGAACCCGCATCAACCGGTTGATGGTTTCTACCATATGCACCGGAATGCGGATGGTGCGCGCTTGGTCGGCGATGGCGCGGCTGATGGCTTGCCGAATCCACCATGTGGCATAGGTTGAAAATTTATAGCCGCGCTGGTAATCGAATTTTTCCACCGCTTTCAGCAACCCGACATTACCTTCCTGCACCAAATCGAGAAAACTCATCCCCCGCCCGATGTATCGTTTGGCAACACTGACCACCAGCCGCAGGTTGGCTTCTGCCAAATACTGCCACGCCCGCAAACCGTCGGCGATGGTTTCCAGCAGTTGGATTTTCTCGTTATCGGTCAGCGATTCATCGCTTGCCAGTTGTTTTTTCGCCTGCAAACTGGCTTGAATCTGTTTTGCCAGATGCACTTCTTCTTCCGCGCTGAGCAACGGCACCTGCCCGATTTCTCGCAGGTACATTCGCACCGGGTCGTTAGAAAGGTCTACCTGCTCGATGGTTTCCAACGGCAGTTTTTTCAGGTCGGTTTCCAAATCTTCATCGGTTTCCAACTCGACGGCGACTTTTGCCAGTTCCGCTTCATCCGGTTCTTCATCGGTAAAATCAGCTTCGGAAACATTATCAAACGCATCGCGGCTTTCATCCAACAGCGCATCTTTCACCGATTTTACAACGGGAATGCCCTCTTCCGACAACAATGGCGCGGCGGTTTCTTCAGTTTTTTTCGGGTTTGACGATTTTTTTGCCATAACTGAATTTGTTACCCCAGATATTTCTCTTCTATGCGGCGACGCCCCATAATCGACAAAGCGTCGTGTGCTTTATCCAGCAATTTCAGGGTATCTCGTGTTTCCGAAATTCTTTGCTGCCATTGTCTCACGCCGTCACGGTCGTTCTGCTCGATGGCATCGGATTGCAGTGCCGTCAACTCTTGCAAGCGTTTTTCCAGCCGCTGCCGCCGCATCCGCACAATCATTTTCGGCAATTCTTTTTCCACATATTCATCGGGCGGTGTGTGCGGTTGGTTGACCCATAACGACATGATGGTGGCTAAATGTCCCTGCAATGTCTCCGAAACTATTTCCGGCAGGTCGTCCATCGTCGGATTTTCGGACACCGCCCACCCTTTTATCTGCAAAAACAGGGCGCGGTTCGCCGGGTTGGAGAAATCTTCCACCGCCAGCACATCTGCTCCGTGGTCGAAAAGTTTGCGGTTTACCGCTGACAGCATTTCCGGCTTGCCGACAACCATCGCCAAACAGAGTTCTTCTGTGTTGCCGCCGTTGACCGGTTTGGCGGCAGTTTGTGGCGGAGCGGGTGGTTCGGGTTGAAAACGGTGTTTCGGCGCGGTTGTGGCTGTCCGCCCCGATGGTGCGGTCGTTGCGGGTGTGCGTTGCAACTCTTCGCGCAATACTCGCTCCCCGATTTTAACAAGTCTTGACAATTGTTGCAAGTATGCGGCTTGCTCAACGGGGTCAGAAATTTCGCGCAGCAGGGGGATAATCTCTTTTACCGCTGTGGCTTTCCCTTTGGGTGAATTTAAATCGAGCGGCGCGGTGACAGTTTGAATATAATAGTCCATCAGCGGCAGCGCACTGTCAATTTTTTCCTGCCACAGCGATGGATTTTCGCGCAAAATATCGTCGGGGTCTTTTCCCGGCGGCATGGTCGCCACCAGCAATTCCACATTCAAGCGGCTTTCGTGGCGAATGAGTCCCTGCGGCGTGGGCACCGGCGTGGAATCCGCCAGCGTTTGGCGCGCCAAATTGATGCCGCGCAGTGTGGCGGCACTGCCCGCGCTATCGCTGTCCAGCGCAAGCACAAATTTTTTGGTAAAGCGTTTCAACTCGCGCAATTGCCGCTCGGTGAGCGCCGTGCCCATCTCTGCCACCACATTTTTGAACCCGCGCTCGTGTGCTTGCAGCGCGTCCATATACCCTTCGACGATGATTGCCTGCCCGGCATCGCGGATGGCGTTTTTCGCCATATCCAGCCCGAACAGAATCGCGCTTTTGTCGAACAGAACGCTCTGCGGCGAATTGAGGTATTTCGGCTGCTGACCGTCGTGCAGGGCGCGCGCCCCAAAACCGACCGTCTGCCCGCGCAAATCTCGGATGGGGACAATGAACCGGTCGCGGAAACGGTCATATCCGGGGCGATTTTCCTCTTTTGTCACCAGCAATCCGGCGGCAACCATATCCTGCTCGGAATATCCCCGTTGCAGCAGATGGCTTTTCAACGCCTCCCACCGGTCGGGGGCATATCCCAACTGAAACGAAACCACCGTATCGTGGCTCAAGCCGCGCCGAGCCACATATTCGCGGCAAAATTCGGCTTGGGGCGATTGCAGCAATTGCGTGTGAAAAAACTGCGCCGCTACCGACACCATTTCCAGCAGTTTTTTTCGCCGCCGGTCAGCCTGCGTTGCCTCCGGCGAGCGTTCTTCCAGCGGCACACCCGCTTTTTCCGCCAGAAATTTCAACGCTTCAGAAAAATCGTACCCCTCACGTTTCATCACAAACGTGAAAATATCGCCGCCGGTGCTGCACGCGCCGAAACAATGCCACGTTTGGCTATCGGGAAAAACCACAAACGACGGGGTTTTTTCGCTGTGGAAAGGGCACAATCCTTTGTACGTGCGTCCCGCTTTTTTTAAAGAAGGAACATACGCACTGACCACATCCACAATATCCAACCGACTTTTGATTTCGTCAACCGTGCTCAAAGCCTCGCGCTCCTTCTAAAAATGGGATATTCAAATTATACATCGGGGATGGGATTTTGAACAATTAAAAATTTAGCATCCAGCGGGTTTGAATCCAGCGGTTTTTTTGCACCCACTGATACATCAGCACGCCGCCCGCAACGGCGACATTCAGGCTTTCGGCTTTGCCCAGCAACGGCAATCGAACCCAATGCGTCAGCCGCGAGCGAACATCCAAACTCAATCCGCGCGCTTCGTTGCCCAGCACCAGCGCCACCCGCCCCGATAGCGCCTCGCTTGCCATATCCCACGGCAAATCACCCTGATAGCCGTCTGCGCCGGTGATTTTATAGCCGTCGCTGCGCAGCGTTTCCGTCAGCCCCGCCAAATCTTTGGTGCGAGCGATGGGGATATTGAACAACGACCCCATACTGCCGCGCACCGTTTTCGGGTCGAAGGGGTCAACACACGGTTCCAGCAGCACCACCCCCGCCGCACCCACCGCATCGGCAGTGCGAATGAGCGTGCCCAGATTGCCGGGGTCTTGCAAGCGGTCGAGCACCAGCAGCAGCGCATTACCCAACTGTGCCGCCAAAATTTCTTCGACCGAAACGGTGAACAGCGGAAAAGTGGCAACAATCCCCTGCGGCGTGTCACGCTCGGAAATTGCCCGCATCACCGAGCGGCTGACGGGGATGAGCGCGCCACCCGCATCGCGCAGACGCGCCAGCAGCGCCGGAGCGACATCACCGGTAAAATCTTCTTCGCAGAAGAACACCTCCAGCGGTGCATGTCCGCTATCCAGCGCCATCGTCAGCAATTGCAACCCTTCCACCGCAAACCGATTTTGGGCGCGGCGGTGT